>JBLIBC010000036.1:0-14727 GCA_047632015.1 Glaciecola sp. | reverse complement strand
AGCAGCATTTATTGCTAAGCTAGCACTCTCTCCAGCACATAAATTAGTTAACGGTGTAACTACAGGCAACTGGTTAACGGTGATATAAGATGAATCTTTACAACCTCCTGTACTAGTATTCATGATCTTGTAAGTTCCCCCTTTTGATGTAGCTGTAGTAACAAAAGATGTGTCTCCCGGAGAAACCTCGCTAAGTACCGGAGCATCACCTACCCCTGTTGGACTAGAATCTATTGACCAAATACTTAATCCTCCCGCAGTTGCAAAAGCAGCATCTAATGTTAATCCAAAGCTACTACCAGCACAAATATTAGTTATTGCATCAATTATAGGAGCTGGATTAACTACAATGTATATTGAGTCCTCACAAGTTTCACCATCAATTTTAAAGTTTAATTTATATGTTCCTGGAATCGTAGTTACAGTTGTATTAAATAAAGTATCAGTTCCTAATACTGAAAGTGTTGGAGCATCACCTGTTCCAACCACAATAGTATCAATAGTCCATGTCCCCTTACTACTAGCTTCAACCAACAACGAATCCAACATTACATTTTCACCTGCACAAATTGTCACTGGTCCAGGTTTAAGTTCAGCATCACAATTACAACTTGTTACAACGAATTCGACAGTGTCACTTATTGTACAAATCACAAAAGCTACTTTAAATGTCCCAGCAGCATTAGCACTAAACAGACCAGTAGTATCGTTAATAGTACCATCCCCACTAATAATTTCGTAAGCACTTTCGTATCGTGAAGTATTTTCTGCGTCCGATGCCTTACATACCCAATTAGTCTCAATATCGTACGGCGCGCACTCCGTTACACCAACTGGTTGAACAATTTTTAACCAATCTCTTGGTGGAATAAACATGTTTGGCAACCCATAACCAACTGTTGATGCTCCAGGAGAAATAGCAGTTGCATCCCATGATGCCGCGCCATCTGGATTGGAAATTTTAATCAAATTACTTCTATATGCCCAAGGACTTAATACGAACTGAGCAACATACATTTCTCCATCACCTCCTACTTTTATACATCCGGCATCGATCGTACTCGTCAGGCTACCAACCACAGTTGGAGCTCCTCCACCTAAATTAAAATACTCTACCCTCCCAATTAGCGCGGGAACTTCCCACGGATTCCCTTGATAAGAGACAAAAAGCCTGTTGTTTGAAGGCGAAAATTCACAATCATATGGATTAGAATGCATTACGTCATCCACATTTATTTTTTGAGAATTAGTAAATGTTCCCGCCAAGTTATTGAACGTCATTGTGGAAACACATTCGTCATTACCACTAACATCACCATTTCCTTTATGATGAGTCGCTGCAGCTTTAGTACCATCCCAAGAAAATTCCAAAGAAGCTCTTTCATTACTTCGATCAACAGCACCTGTCCAATCTACACCAGCAGTTACTTTATAACCTAGATCCGACGTAGTTACAGAATCGGCTGACCCAGCGCTCGTCTTTAACAAACCTCCACATTCTAACAGATAAGTATTATAACGCTGTGTAAAATTGGGCTTCAATGTCCCGATTGGAACAGATTCATGAGAAGCAATCCAAATATCAATTCCATTTTCATGCCAAGTGGCCGCCACTTGTTCAGTGGATCTATAATTACCCAAACGAGTAGCTCCAGTGCACGACTTGGCGACCTTATTGTACACAAAGTAATTAAATCCAATCGTGTAAGGTGTAGGATTCTTCGCGTTTACCTGTCCTGAGATTGCATCGTCTGTTGTGAAAATATAAAAATTAGCAGTGTCCAAAGGGTGCCTCACAATCAAAACACCTTGCACCGCACTTCCTGTAGCTCCTAACGGGTGCTCAGGGCCTGTTTTTAATCCTCCACCAGGAATAGTAATCTCGACCCCGTTTTCATCCCACAAATAATAGCCATTCGTAGAAAATACTAATTTTCCACTTTCATCACTTGCAGAAGCTACCGACTCATATGAGGTATAATCATTTGTTCCTGTCAAATTCCCATCAGTACCAGCCGCTGTTCCTGAACTACCAAAATTTAGAAGATTCCCTTTCCCGTAGTACCAATTTGAATGGGTAGGCCATGTATAAGATTTTGTCGGATCAACATTAGTTGGGCAACTTTGTCCAAAGACAATAGAGGTAAAAGTTAAAAATACAGCTAAAAAGAAGAAAAGGTTTTTCATGTTGTCAATGTCGATTAGTTCAGTAATGCTGTTAGGTCAAATCTTAAACAAGATCAAAGTCAAATAGTTACACAACTATTACAATTAATGTTAAAATCGACGTTAAAATACGAATTATCTACGTAAATCAGTCTTTAAAGGGTCTTTTTTTAATCATTCCCCCTTTCGCGTCTTTGATGCTATTCATTACTACAAACGCATCAGGATCAACTTTATCAAGCTCGGTATGTAGTTTTGCTAATTCCAACCTAGTGATAACTGTATATACAATGTCCAGGTTTTTGAGTTCCGCTCCCTTTGGTGCGTAACCATTTTTACCAGTATACATGGTACAGCCTCTTCCTAAGTTTTCAATGATCGCTAATCTTACCTCTTCACTTTTTTGAGAAATAATTGTCACTCCAAGATACTCCTCAATTCCATCAATAATGAAGTCAACCGTTTTCGAGGCAACCATGTATGTTAACATAGCATACAATGCTATTTCAACTGAAAGTACGTAGGCGCCAAAACTGAATATTATCACATTAAAAACAAGGATCACATCACCAATTGTGGCGCTTGTTTTTTTACTGATATATATTGCCAAAACTTCAGTCCCGTCAATTACAGCTCCTCCCCTAACGACTAAACCTATTCCCAATCCTAGAAAAAAACCTCCAAAGGCTGCGATCAATAACTTGTCGTCCGTAATTGCAGGGAAATTCAATAAATGGATAGCAAAAGAAAGTAATATTATTGCTACTACACTTCTAAAAACAAACTGCTTTCCTAAGGTCGAAAACCCTAGTACCAAAAACGGTAAATTAATGACCAAAATCAAAACGGACAATGACTGTCCTGTCAATTTCTCGGTAAGCAATGAAATTCCCGTTACTCCTCCATCAATAAACCCATTAGGTAACAAAAAACCCTTTAATCCGAATGCTGCTGCCACCACCCCAAGCAGAATAAAGAAAGAATCTCGTAGCAGGTGTTTTAAGGCTACTCTGGAATCATTAATTCCTTTTGCGATTAATGCCGAAGTAAGCTTTTCCTTTTTATTCTTGTACTTACGAACTAAAGAATTGGTGACAATTTTTTGAAAAAGAGAGCTCATATTATATTAATGATCACGATGATTATATGCGAGCCGTAAAAATATCGAATTTGAATACTTATTCAAGAAACATCAGCGAAATCTTTTCCACTTGACCTTGTTTGAATTAACTTAGTGCCAATTCAAACTAAAAAAGAAGATCAAATGAAAATTGCCTCTTGGAATGTGAATGGCATGAGAGCCATTTCAAAAAAAGAATTTGACAAACCTGTTTCTGCTATTGGTGCAGATATGATATGTTTTCAAGAAACCAAAGCTACTCCTGAACAGGTGAAAGAAGCGGTAAAAGAGGTGATAAAAGGTTACGGTATTATTGCTCATTCTGCGGAGAAAAAAGGTTATTCTGGAACAAGTATATTTTACAAACAGGAACCAATTAGTGTTTCTCTTGGTATTGGAATTGAAGAACATGACAAAGAAGGGCGAGTAATCACCTTGGAATACGATAACTTTTATTTGGTAACTGTTTACACTCCCAACTCAGGTTCGGAATTAAAACGACTTGAGTATCGTCAGCAGTGGGATAAAGATTTTTTATTGTTTTTAAAAGAACTTGAGGATATTAAACCTGTTGTAGTCTGCGGAGATTTAAACGTTGCTCACAAAGACATTGATTTAAAGAATCACAAACCAAATTACAATAAATCTGCTGGTTATATGCAGGAAGAAATTAATGGATTAGACAATTACATCAAAGCTGGATTCATTGATACATTTCGTTACTTGCATCCTGAAGAAGTCAAATATTCATGGTGGAGTTACCGTGGAGGAGCTCGAGACAGGAATGTGGGCTGGCGGATTGATTATTTTTTAATTAGCGGTTCATTAAAGGAGAAGCTTCAAAAAGCAGAGATTCACAATGAGGCATATGGTTCAGATCATTGTGCTGTGAGCATCGAAATAGATTTGTAATAATTCAATCGTAAATTATTACCCATTATAAAATGGTTCTAAAAACTAAAAATCACTATGATATTTAACATTAATAAAATAGCATTGACCTTAATTTTAGTAAGCGCATTTAACAGCCATTCTTTTGGACAGATGTGCGTTCAAAATCATGCTCCAAATGAATCGTATAAATGGCCAACGCATACTAATTGGTTTTTTGGAAAAGGTCAAGTAATGAATTTTGGCATGTATGGAGACTACAGTCCCAGTGTTAATACACTATCAGGTGCTGGATTACCATTTACTACTTATGAGTCGTGTGCTTCAGCAAGTGATGAGAATGGGAATCTATTGTTTTACAGCAATGGTGTGCGTATTTGGGATGGCCAAGGCAGCGAAATTGTGGTGCCAGACAATGGTGGAAGGTTAAAAACCGGAGCAGAAAATGCAACTGGAGATGCTGGAAGCGCTTTGCAAGGAATACTTATTGTAAAACACCCATTGAGACCAGGTGAATACTACATCTTTACAACTGACGATGCTATTGGAGGTACGAATGGAATAACGTACGGCTTCAACTATTATGTGTACAATAAAAGTACAAATACTATTTCCGGAGCAACCAGACTGGGAACATATCGAACAACAGAACAAGTTGCTGCCACTTGGCATAATAACGGAACTGACATTTGGATCGTCACTCACGAGTCTACTCCTGGAGCCCCTACATCAAATTACAAAGCGTATTTATTGAATTGCAATGGCCTAAACTCCACTCCTGTGACTTCTAGCGCAGGTTTTACAATTAACCTTTACTCTGGTTTCGATGGATACAGTAACGAAAGAGCATCCTTACAATTTGCTGAAACGTTACCCAGCGCTAGGAATGTTACCGCAGCAGCCACTCACCACTGTGGAGGAGGAACTTGGAAGCCTGATGAAGCTGTCGCTATTTTAAATTTTGACAATTATAATGGTGAATTTACACTCACAAGGTACTTAAGCAGAAATACTGTAGCTGATTCTAACCCATGGGACTGTGAGTTTTCACCTGATGGTTCTAAACTGTTTGTCACCTTCCAGTCTGACCAATGGAGTGGTCCATTATTAGGCCGTGTTGGTTATTACGACGTTTCAGGTAGTTCATACAACTTACTAGGATCTACTACTGGAACAAGAGATATAGGAATTCTCAAACTGGGAGGTGATGGAAAAATATATGCTGGTGGATTTGAAAAAAGTCCTTGGTCTTATTTAGACTCAGTTACTGTGATATCAAACCCGAATGGCACTCCTGCAATAACAACCAAATCACTAAGCACACAAACAAATTCAACTGGGTATGGGCTTCCTAACATGTTTATCCCACCATTAGAGCCTTTGGAAATTCAGAACCCTGGAGCCCTAACCCTTTGTGATCTTCCTTACAATTTTGAAACTTTTTCGAATTGCCAATCGTCAAATGCTGAAAACAAAGAGTATTATGAAAATGCTTATTCAACCTTAAGTGCTCAGAGTACAATCGATCCGGTAACTGGAGTATTTAACACCACTGTGCAGGGTACACATCAGATAGCATTTACATTGTGTGAAAATGCTGACACCCTAATATTTGAAGTAACATCTTGCGCTGTAGGTATTCCTTCAATAAACAATAACAATAAATTAACTTTTCCAAATCCGGTAAAGAACACTGTTCATTTATCATCAACTTTTGATGCTGTTAAACTATATTCTGAAAATGGAAAGCTTATTAAAACGGCAGATAATACTGATGTGCTAGATGTAAAGCATATTAAAAGTGGACTTTACTTAGTCAAAGTTGTTAAAGATGGAAAAGAACAAAGTCAACGTATAGTAATTGAATAAGAAGCAAACCATTTCGCGAACAGCAACTTAATGGATAAGTCTAAAATATATTTATTATTCGCTCTTTTACTTTGCCTTGTACCATACTTGTTGCTGTGCCTGTTTATTTTCCCTTCAGGAGATGACTATTCTTATGCATGGGTTGGAGCAAGTAGTACAGATTTTTTAGGCACCTTAATTGGAGAATGGAATACTTGGAACGGCAGGTACATCAGTAACATCTTTGTACTTATTAACCCCATTGCATATGGACGTTTTGACCTGTATCAAATGGTTCCTATTTTATTAATGACTGGATTCATAACAAGTCATTATGTCCTCTTAATTAAATTTGTTACGGCGTCAAAAACACAAGCAGTAATAATGAGCTTGTGCTTTTTACTTGTCTATTTGAACGTCATGCCGGATGTCGGAGAAGGAATTTATTGGTACACAGCTACGGTAACGTATTTCGCTCCATTACTTCTTTTTCCGCTACACCTTATATTGTTAAAAACGGTTTCGATAAATTTCAAACCACTTATAGTTCCTCTTCTTGTTGCATTTCAATTTGTCCTAACTGGATTCAATGAGGTACTAATGTTAATCATGACTTTATTGCATTTAGGTTTTGTAGTATGGGCAAAAACCAACAAGAAATATTTTTGGCTACTTTTAGTAACTCAGCTTATTTTTTCGGCCATCGTTTATTTTGCCCCAGGAAACGACGTGAGATCCTCTTACTTTTCTGACAACCATGATGTTATACACACTTTATTAAATGGTTCAGCCAACACATTAAGGTTCACATCATCCCTCTTTTTTACTCCTGCTTTCTGGATTTGTATTTTATTTTTTTTGAAAATAAATGTAAAATCAAAAAAATATTCAATATCAATTTGGTATTGGATAGCATTATTTTTCATTCCACAATTTATAGCTTGTGCTGGACCAGTTTGGACTACTGGAATAATTGGACAGCACAGGACTCCGAACATGGCATTGTACTTTCAAATAATGATTGCATTCATGTTTTTACTGTTTGAAAGCCAGCACTGGATCACTGTATTTTTGAGAAAATTATCTAAGTATACCTCCTTTCAAAGGTTACTTATCGTTTTGGTAGCAAGCCTTCTTTTATGGGGGAATGGAAAAAAAGCTAGTAATGATTTACTTAATGGAGAAGCTGAAGAATTTTATAATAAAAGCCTAGACCGGGCACATCAATTAAAAGCGTTTTCCTGCTTAAAAGATAGCTCAATAATTATGTCGGAAATATATCCTCGTCCAAAAACCATATTTATATATGACATTACCAGCAATCCGAAAGACTGGAAAAACGAAGTATACACCACTTATTACGGGTTAAAAAACAAAGGAATTGCAATTTATTGCAAACCATAATATAAGGCTAACACTTCCTGTCTTCCACCCTATTAATACCTCCCTGTTTATAACTAAATCAGGCGCTTTAAAAATAGCGATCCAGAACGATTTAATTTAGTGACTAAACTGTACTTCAACATGCGTAAATTTCTTATTGCTCTTTTAGTTTTACTGATACTTTTGATTGCTGGCTATTTTGTTTACTCTTTAAAAAACAAAGAGGAAAACAGCATTTCGTCTAAAGGCATTAATGCAATACCGTATAGCGCTGTTGCTATTTTAAGAGTTCAAAACCCAGTCACTAAATGGGATAAATTAATGAAGGGCAGTTACGGAAAACAGCTGAGCGGTATAAAAGAAATTCAAGAAGTAACAACTGCGTTAGCAAATTTCAAAAAAGCTAGCGATAACAATTCTGTATTCAAGGACGTGCTGTCCGACAACCCCATTTACTTGTCAGCTCACATGACTGGCGTTAAGAGCTATAACTTTTTAGTGGTGTGTAATTTTAATCCTGAAAATAAAAAATCGTTCATTGACGCTTTTTCAAAAGAACTTAAAGACTACAAGATAAGTACAAGAAAATATGAAGAGTGCAGTATCACAGACTTGCAATTAAAAGAGGGTAAAAACCATTTGTCAGTTGTTTTTGAAAAGGGCCTAATCATGGTTAGTACTTCAGCTATTTTAATTGAAGAGTCTATTTTGCAATTAAAACATCGAACACCATTGGATCAGAAAAAAGAATTTGCCAAATTATTTAAAACGGCTGATTTATCATTGGACGCCAATTTATTCGTAAACTATTCTGAAGCAGGTAAATTCCTAAATGTTTTTGGTAGTGGAAAAAGCATTGCTAAACAAAAATTAAGTCAATTCGGAAATTGGATGGAAGTTGATTTAAAAATTTCAGATAAAGGTATAATGATGAATGGATTTTCATTGATTAAAGACTCCTCCTCTACTTTCCTTTCCAACTTACAGGATTTATCTCCCGCTAAAATTAACGCTACCTCCATTGTTCCCGATAACATTTCATACATGTCTTGCTTAAGCTTTGAAGACTACAAGGATTACAGAATAAAATTCAAAGAGCACCTGCAATCACAACAGCAGTTGTACCAGTACGAAAAAAACATTAAAGATTTTAACAAGGCTCATGGACTCAATTTAAAAGAGGATTTATTCAAATGGATTGGTTCAGAATTTTGTTTTTTCATGACCCAGGGAGACCAGCAAAACCCAATGGATAATGCATGTGTTGCTATTCATTCCAACAACATTGAGCTGGCGATAGAAAAACTAAAAAAAATAGAACAAGCGACTGGACCTAAAAAAGACAGTAGTATATTTTCAAATCATGTCATTTACAACTTGGGATTACCAAATTTGTTAAAGTTTGCATTAGGTGATTTTTTTAAAGGAAACAAACGTTCTTATTACACAATACTAGAGGATTACGTTGTATTTGGTAACGACGAGGGTAATTTGAAAAACGTAATTAACTCGTACGTTAGGCGAAAAACATTGGTAAAAAACAAGGACTTCAACCAGTTTTACGAGAACTTCTCCGACAAGTCTAATTACTTTGTATACATCAACCCAAAAAAGGCTAAAAACTTTTGGTCTTATTTTTTAAATAAAGAGGTAGCGAAAGTATTAAATGACAACCAAGAACTAATTAATGGTTTCGAGGCTGTAGGGTTTCAGGCTGTTTCGCATGACAATTTATATTACACCAACGTATATTCGAATTACAAAATTATTGAAGAATCAGCAGATTTAAATTTAATCACTTTTGAGCTTGACACTTCCTACTCACAAGCTCCATGGCTTGTTAAAAATCATTACACTGGTGAAACTGAATTGCTTTTACAAGACGACCGGAATACTTTGTATTTGATTAATAATGTGGGGATTATATTGTGGAAAAAATCTTTAAAAAATAAAATCATCGGTAAAATTCATACCATCGACAGGTACCACAACAAAAAGTATCAATTCTTATTTGGAACTGGTGACAAGTTACATTTGATTGACAGAAACAGTAAAGACGTGGGAGGATTTCCAGTAAAATTAAAAAGGCCACAAACGGAAGGACTTGCAGTCCTTGATTACGATAAAAACAAAAAATACAGGATTTTAGTTCCTTCAGGAAAATACCTTACCTGTTATAGCAAAGAGGCTAAAATAGTGAAAGGTTGGACTTTCAAAGGAGCAAAAAATACAATTGCAAACACTCCTGAATTATTACAAGTTGGAAAAAAGGACTACATCGTGTTCAATGACTTGAGCGGTAACATGTACACCTTGAATAGAAAAGGTGAACAAAGAATTAAATACCATAACAAACTTCGAAAAAACAAAGAGAACTACGAAGTGTACTTGAATGGTAGCTTGAGTAACAGTGGGATCATAACTACTGACACAAGTGGAACCATCATGTTTTTAAAGATGAATGACCAAGTAACTAGTATCACTACCAGAAACTTTACAAAAGAGCACAGTTTTTACATGAGTAAATTATCAAGTAGTACCGCTTCAGATGTATTGTATTATGATGATGACGAAGTATTTGCTTATAAGCTCAGTAAAAATAAAATTCTGAATATTAAGGGTTTAGATTTTGTACCGAGTTTTGGCATAAAAACACATCGTATTAACAAGGATGGCGATAGAATACTAACCATGTCCGACCGAGTTAACAACAAAATTTATGCTTATAACAAAGAAGGTAAACTGCTTGACAACTTCCCTATTGAAGGAAATTCGGATGTACTTGTCACCGATTTAAACGATGATGGTAAATACAAAATGATCATTGGAAACAAAGAAGGTGATCTGTTTATTTACACTTTGTTTTAATCAACAATCGATTTAAAATAAATGAACTTAATTGCCTGCCCTTATTTTGTTTTATCTAAATGGTTGAACAGCACTAATTCTGCTCCAAGAATTGACGCTTGAATATTAGATAACTTTGACAGCACCGCAGCTAGAGTAGAATATTCAAAGGTAATTGACGACCAAGATTCATGTCCTCCATAATAAGTATCCATTCCAACTGCCGGCTTAAATATTACTTTATCTGAATCTCCACCATATAAATCGACGTACGCTTGATGCAAATTATTAATTTTTATTTCTAATTCCCTGCCATAAACTCCTTCTTCAGCCACCAAATAATGTTGAGCTGAGATGTCTTGATTATCTTTTCCTAAAGGAATATCATTTTGATCAACCCCCCCACTTTCTTCAATCATCAGTAATTTACCTTGGCTAATCAGTTCTATTACCTCTTGCGTTTGCATCCTAATACCATTGTACTTGTTGAAGTTTTCGTCCTCAATCAGCAGCTTTAAACTTTCAACCTGCTGTTCACTACTTTTACTTACATCTATAAAATTGTTTAACAAATCCCTTGTAGCTCCTATCCCTTGATAAACAGTCAGTCCAATACCTAAAAAAACCACAAACATGTATGCTCCATAAGTTCCAAGCCTAGCATTTTCCTTGTCTTTATAACGAGCAATAAGGTATATGATAAACGATGGTATAGAAACCGTAAAACCAAGTACTAACATCATAGATGCTCCAGGCCAATGCATGAATTTAAATACGAAACCTGTATAAATTAAAAAGCAACTTATACACCAAAAGATCAATGTGAGGTATTTCATGTGACTATTTTTCACTTTGTTTTTCATCACTTTTGTTTTCTTCTTGTGACAATTTATAAATCAGTAACAGTACAGCGGTGATCAATATAAACGGGAAAGAAACCAGAAGCATGACCGAAGCACCAGGCCAATGCATTACTTTAAAAAGAACCCCTATAATAAAACTAGAAAAAGAAATGTAACTAAAAATGTATCCTATAACCCTCATCGTATTCGTTTTTAATTTTTACTCTATTTTTCGTGATCAGTAATTATTAGCTCACCTCCTTTAATCAGCTAATTCATTATCAAAATCCTAGTGCTTTCCTTACTTCCTCAAGTTTTGTCTTAGCTATCACACGAGCTTTATCGGCACCTACTTTTAATAATTTGTCAAGTTCATCCTTGTTTTCCATTAGCTCCCAATATTTTTCACGTTGGGTTTGGAATTGCTCAATAATCAATTCAAACAATGCTTGTTTTGCATGACCATATCCATACCCTCCTCCAAGGTAATTTGACCTCATTGACGCTATCTCACCTTGAGATGCTAGCAAACTATATAATTTAAAAACTATGCAAGTTTCAGGATCTTTCACGTCCTCTAGTCCTTTGTCGTCAGTGACAATGGACATGATGCGTTTTCGTAATTTTTTATCAGTTAAAAATATGTCAATCGTATTTCCATATGACTTACTCATTTTATTCCCATCAACTCCTGGCACGTACATGTTTTTTTCGTCCAATTGAATTTCAGGAACTACAAATAAATCAGGGTGTTTAGCATTCAGTTTTTGAGCTAAGTCTCTCGTGAATTCTAGGTGTTGCTTTTGGTCCTTTCCTACTGGAACGACATCAGCATCGTACAATAAAATATCTGCCGCCATCAATACAGGATAAGTAAACAATCCGGCAGTAACCTCACTAGCTCTATCTGATTTATCCTTGAATGAATGAGCTAAACTCAATCGTTGAAAAGACATGTAGCAGTTTAAATACCAAGCAAGCTCACAAACTTCCGGAACATCAGATTGACGATAAAACACGTTGCTGTTCACCTCGAATCCAAAAGCTAACCATGACGCGGCTACTGCATAACTGTTTTCTTTAAGCAGTTCACCATCCTTAATACTAGTTAAAGAATGAAGGTTTGCTATGAAACCAAAAGTTTCATTTTCCTTTAATTTACTAGCTTCAATTGTTGGAATAATTGCACCAAGCAAATTTCCTAAATGAGGAACCCCTGTGCTCTGTATACCTGTTAGTATTCTTGACATAAATATTCTTTGCTAAATTGTTGCTATAACTACAAGCAACGTCAATACAAAAGTACAGCTTTTGCAAGTGAAAATCCGCATTAAAAATTTACTTTTGTTTCCTACTAGGCTTTACAGCAAGGTTACTACAAACAAGAGACAGCGTAAATGATGAGATTTATTACAAACACCCTTAGTTTCTTATGGAAAACGTGGTTTATCATTTACATGTTTATGTCCACGCTGTTCTTTTATCCTTTCCTAGTAATCAGTATAGTACTACTTAAAAACTACGATTTAACGTACAAAATTTACCGATCTTGGGCTTGGAGTATTTGTTTTTTTATAGGTGTTTTTCCTCGGATTTCAAATAAACATTTAATTCCTCAGGAAGGTAATTTTATTCTTGTAGCTAATCACAGCTCACAATTAGACATCATTGTTCCGTACACTAAATTTAAACAGCATTTTGCTTTTTTAGCTAAGGAAGAACTTAAAAAACTTCCTTTCTTTAACATCAACTTCAAGGGAATGAATGTAACTGTAGACCGAAAAAGCATGGTTTCAGGGACGTCCTCACTAAAGGAGTGTACTGATAAATTGAAACAAGGAATAAGTTTGTTGATTTTCCCCGAAGGAACAAGGAGTAAAAAAGCTCCTGAAATGCGACCTTTTAAATCTGGACCTTTTAAGCTAGCTATTGAAAACCAGACAAGCATAGTTCCCTTGGTTTTTTTGGACAATCACAAACGACTTGCTGGAGGACGAAAAGCATTTGAAGGGGGTGCGGGTCCAGGGATAAGCAGAATGATTGTACTCGATCCTATTTCAACGGTTGGAATGACGATCAAGGATTTGGCTGACCTTAAAGCTAAAACGACACATGTTATGAAAGCAGTCATTGACGAGCACAACGGAAATTAAATAGCTAGCTGTACTGTTAAATATTAGCCATAAAAAAAGCCTCACAATATGTGAGGCTTTTTTTATTTAAAATGTTCGTTCAATTTATCCGTTCAATGCTTCAGCACCACCAACAATCTCTAGAATTTCAGTAGTAATTGCAGCTTGACGAGCTTTGTTGTATTCTAACTTCAATGCTTTCGATAAAGACTCAGCGTTATCAGTTGCTTGATGCATCGCAGTCATTCTTGCTCCGTGCTCACTTGCAACAGAATCCAGCACACCTTTAAAAAATTGTGTTTTTAATGCTTTAGGAATCAAGTCAAGAACAATAGCGTCTCTGTCTGGTTCATATGTGTAATCAATTACACTTGCTTCAGCACCATCAGCCTCGTCGTTACTAACTGGTAATATTTTTTCAAACTGAACACTTTGTGTTGCGGCGTTAACAAATTGATTGTATACAAAAATCACTTCATCGTATTCCTTTGTAACAAAAGAACTCATGATCTCTTCAGCAATAACTGAACTATTAGCAAAAGTCAAATCGTTGAAAATTTCAACTTCTGACCTCACAACATTATATCCTTTATTAGTAAACCAATCTCCAGCTTTTTTTCCAACACACAGTAAAGACACTTCTTTGTTGTCGTACTTCTCCTTAATTAACTTGACAGTACCTTTAATGATATTAGCATTAAAACCTCCACATAACCCCCTGTTGGAAGTAACAGGAACTACAAGTACTTTATTAACGTCTCTTACATCAGAATATTCACTTTGACTATCTCCAGAAGTATCAGCACTTAAGTTCACTAAAATTTCCTTTAACTTTTCAGCGTAAGGTCTCATTTTAGATACAGCATCAGTAGCTTTTTTCAACTTCGCAGCAGATACCATTTTCATGGCACTGGTTATTTGCATAGTTGAATTAACCGATACAATCCTGTTTCTTGTTTCCTTTAAATTTGCCATTTATCCTTGTTATTCTGTCAGTTATCTACCCTACTACCCAAATGAATTACAACTTTTAATCTATTTACCTGCTTAAGCAAATTTCGAAGCAACTTCTTCGATCACTTTGTTTAAAACAGCCACCACTTCGTCAGTTAATTTCCCTGATTTCAATGTGTTTAATGTGTCTCTGTGATTAGCTTCCATTACAGTTAAATAATCCTCTTCAAAAGCTTTCACTTTGTTCATTGGAACATTCATGATTAAACCGTTAGTTCCAGCATATATTACAGCACATTGTTGCTCTACTGAAAGAGGGTAGTTTTGTGCTTGCTTTAACAATTCCACGTTTCTTGCACCTTTGTCAATTACATATTTAGTTGCAGCATCTAAATCAGATCCAAACTTAGCAAATGCTTCAAGTTCTCTGTATTGAGCCTGATCAAGTTTCAAAGTACCAGAAATCTTTTTCATGGACTTAATTTGAGCGTTACCACCCACCCTTGATACAGATATACCAACGTTAATCGCTGGACGAACACCA
>JBLIBC010000035.1:0-14805 GCA_047632015.1 Glaciecola sp. | reverse complement strand
CATACACATCACCACAACTGGGAATGTAATTTGTACAGGTGCGGGTGATATTATTACCATAGCAGGTGTTCCTGCAGGAGGAACTTGGTCAGACGGAGGAGCTGACTCTCATGATGTATCAAGTGGCAATACTTATACATATTCAATTGTTGACGCTAACGTTTGTTCGTTTTCAGAAAGCGTGGTCATACCTGACGAAACTCCTCCTGCTGTTAATTTAAATGACATTACAATTTGTTTGAATACGGCTCAAACTGTATCGGCTTCCACAGGAGTTTCTGGAGACACCTATTCATGGGAAGACGGCACTACCGACCCAACTCGAACTGTTAACTCAGCTGGTAAGTTATGGATAAGAATCACTTCAGAAAAAAAATGCTTAAGCACTGACACAATGATAGTTAAAACATCAACACCGCCAACAGTTACACTTCCAAATGACACTTTTGTATGCGCGAAAAAGAACGAATCTGTAAACATAAAAGCTACTTTCGACGAAAACGATGTCAGTAAAATAACCTGGAATGAAATTGGAATACAGGGTGATGACGAAGTACTTGTTAACGTGACACCCATTACATTAATAGTGACAGTGACTAATACAGATAATTGCTCCGACACTGCCACAATGTACATCGCAGAAAAATGCGATACTTTTAAAGTGTTTGTTCCAAACGTTTGTACAGGGAGCTTGATTAGTCCTTGCCAACCGGCAGGAACCATATCACCGAATGATCTACTACATGGGACTTTCATGATATACAATAGATGGGGGCTAATGATGTATGAAACCGATGATTTGATTCCTTCTTGGAATGGAAATTACAACGGTTCAGCAGCAGCAACAGGGGTTTACTTTTGGATTTGGGAATACGAGGATATATTCAACATCCTTCACAAAGAAAACGGTTACATGCATTTACTAAAAACAAAATAATCACAAGTATAAAAAAGGAAATACCTCCTCACATTGATGTAATAGAAGGTAACAATGAAAAAAATGTAGAATAAACGAAAATAAAATATAAGCATACCCGCCATAATTAGACATAAAAACGGCATTAAATTGTAACATTTCAAGCCTTGAAATTGTCTAACAACTACTATGCGTTTGTTTAGTTTTTTTAACTATTAATCTGTAAATTCACGGGCTTAATCAGTTGATTATTATATTTTAACACGTTTAATTTACTTTATGTTACTAAAAAAATTATCTCTATTACTTGCTCTTGTTATTATTAGCAACTCTGCATTTTCTCAAGCGTGCGCATCGACATCAATTTATCCATACGAATGGCCAGGCCACAATAACTGGTTTATGGCAGCAGGAAACGAATGGACGGGGACCATATTAAACATGACAACGTTAACCTCTACGGTTGCCGGCCGTGCTGGAGCTGGTGATGACCTAGGCTCTCAAGTATCTCAATACGAAGGAACTACTACTGTGTCTGACGATAACGGGAATTTAGTAATGTTCAGTAACGGTCGACTAATGTGGACTGGAGTTGGAAATGCTACTACACAAACTTATAATGGTTTGCTTGAAGGAAACGAAGGAGGAGCAACGGCATCAAGAGGAAGTGCGTCACAGGGAATTATTTCATTTAGACACCCCACAGCTCCAAACGACATTCATGTTTTCACTACTGACGATGCTAATAGTGGCGCCACAGTTGGGTTAAATCATGCTATTTTTGACCTTGCCGGAAATGTAACTTCCGTTCCCACTCAACTTGGTACTTTCAGGAGTACTGAAGCATTGGCCGCAACAAGACACAGTAATGGGATTGATTTTTGGGTAACTGCAATGGATGTCAATGGTAATTTCCATGCATACCTGCTAACTTGTACCGGGATTGATATTGCTAATTCAAACTTAACCCAAGCAGGGGGACCAACCAGCGTTTCAGGAGATAAAAATAGAGAAAGAGGTGGTCTTGCATTTTCATACGATGGCCAAAAGATGGCGCAAGCTCATGGTTCGTTAGTTGCTGCCGAAAAAATATCTCTTTACGATTTTGACAATACAACTGGAGCAATCACCAACAGAATGGATATTTGTCAACCGACTCAAATATTTGGGCCGTACGACATAATGTTCTCTCCAGACAACCAACGATTGTTCGTTAGTTTTCAACTGTCTACATTAGATTATTATGATATAAGCTCGGGAGTTCCAGCTACTATTACTGCATCAAGAGCATCAACCGGTATCTCTGCGGGTAATGGAGCTGCAATACAAATGGGAGCTAAAGGCTTACTTTATATAGCTAGTGGAAACTCTGCAAAAGGACCTCTTAGAGAAATTCAAGAAGACATTAATACAGCTACCAATTTTTCCACAGTGGACGTTCCTGGTACTGCTGTTTCACTTGGACTACCAAGAATGTTCATCCCACCATTAGATAGGTTAATTATTGCAGACCCAGGAACTGTATGTTTACAAGCTGCCCCTTTCGACTTATCAACTAGCTGGGTTTGTGCTGGAACTGATGCAGAAACACTAGTGCACACCTACACAAGTACCAAAGGAGCCATCACGGATGCAAACTTAGGAACTTATGACCCATCAATTGTTGGAGTTGGTACTGATACAATAATATTTACTTTAACTGGAGCTTGTAATCTCAATGATACTTTAATCATGAATGTGATTGATTGCAATTGTAATGACACTACATTATTCACAATACCGGAGGCAATGTGTCAAACGTACGGAACGTTAGATTTAAATACTTTGATTGATGGTGCCGGAGCTGGCAGTTGGTCGGTCATAGTACCTGATGGTTCTGCTTCAACTCCATTAACCGGGACTATATTTGACCCAAACGTTTCAGACCCTGGAGTATATACAGTGACTTACACCCTTGACGACGCTGGAAGCCCTGGTTGTCCAGACGCAGCATCAAGAAGCATTACGATACTTAGTTCAGTTACTGATATTGGAGCAGCAACTTTGACAGCCTGTTCTGATGACGCTCCTTTACAATTAACAGCTAGCGCAACTGATGCACTAGCAACATGGACCTCTGTTCCAGCTAATTTTGTAGACGCAACTACAGGTTTAGTTGACATTGCAGGTGCATTTGCATCTGTAGGTGACGGCGGAACAGTAACAATTTCTTACGGAGGAGGTTGTTTAACTCCAGACGATGTGGTGATTACTATAAACGTTTGTTGCATTAAACCAGTGGTTTCTGCACCGGCTAACATATGTGTAGGGTCAACTTCTGACATAGGGGCTTTAGTCACCGCAGGAACTGGAACATGGTCTAGAACTCCATCAGATGGCACTTCTATTGACGCTAACGGTTTATTTACCTCATCCAATACTGTAACAGGAACATATACAATCACTTTTACAAGCGATATGGCTGGTTGCACTGATGACGCCATTATTACAATAGAGGTTTTACCATTTCCAATTGCAGTAATCACTCCTACTGACGCTGTGGTATGTGATGGAGTAACTGCTATTTTAACAGGTAGCTCTGCTGTAGGCACAGCACTATCAAATTTATGGAATGACGGTTCTACAGGAAATACTTTAACTGCAAGTGCAGCAGGAGACTATTGGGTAATTATATCTAATGGTGCTTGTTCGGACAGTGACAGCGTTACTGTTGGATCTATTCCATCACCAGTAGTATCCTTACCTGCAGACACAACAATTTGCTCTTTGAGAAGTGATACTTACGAGGCTTTTGTTACACACAATGTAAGTGGGGCAGCAACTATCGAGTGGAGTACAATTGGAGTAAATAACGATACCAGTGTGGTGATTGACGCTACACCTACAACCATGACAGTTACAGTGACTGATGCGGCAGGCTGCAAAGGAACAGACATCATTGAAATAACTGAATACTGCATACCTTACACTGATAGCGTTCCAAATATATTTATTCCAGGAGGGTGCGAAACATGCACCCCTACCTTCACCCCTTTCGGTACAATTTTACCAGTTGACATAGGTCAAAGCCATTTCGAGGTATATGACAGATGGGGATTAAAAATGTTCGAATCAAATGAATTAGTTCCTAAATGGGATGGTTCAAATGGTGGAGATGGAGGAACGCCTTGTTCAACAGGTGTATACTTTTGGATTTGGAATTATACTCAAGTTACCGGTGAAAGTCACAACCTTAATGGGTTTGTACAATTGCTTCAGAAAAAGTAATTTATTGTATAGCAACAATAAAATTATTATTGCAAAAAAAAGCGCCTCATTTGGCGCTTTTTTTTTGTGTATTCATTTAATTACCAGCATATTAAAGTGTTATTAACATGTGTTGAATTATTGACAATTTTTTGGTATTTTTAACACCACTTAACACTCTATTTACAAATTGACTAATATGAATTTCAAATCTTTTAAGGCGCTTCTTGTTGCGTTAGTTATATCTACATCTACTTTTTCGAATATTTATACCGTGACAATCCCAGCTAACAATGACTGGAGTTGGAATACTCCTGCAGGTGTAGGGTCTTTTCTATGGGCAGTAAATCAATCAAACACAATTGGAGGGCTCGACACTATCAATTTCTCTGTAGCAAGTACCACTCCAATAGTAGGAACTTGGGCAGTCGGTAATATTACTGATGAGGTCTTTATTGACGGAATATCAACCAACGATGCTTTACCAATTACTTTAGGTGTGGCATTAACTGTTCCTGCCAATAATGTAGTAGCACGTTCGGTACAATTCATACCTTCTGTTGGAATTATCACAGCGCTTAATATCACTGGATCTTCAAACAATTTTACTTCCTGTACAGTTTCTTCTTCAGCAAGCGGAGGAACACCTCTTAGCATTGGAGGTAATAATAACACCTTTGACATTTGTACTGTTACTCAAAATAACGGTACTGGTACAGCTATTACTGTCGGAGGAAATGGCAACAGCATTAGTAACACCTCTGCTACAGCAGTTGCTGGAAAAAGTGCAATCGTAACTGGTGCTAGCAATATTTTTACAACTTGTGTCTTTAACAGTGCAAATCATGCTGTTACATTAACAGGCAATACCAACACCATTAAATACAGTTCTTTTACGTCTACAGCGGCTCTTCAAAATAGTTTATGGATTAATGGAGGAACAGGAAGTATTATTACAAAATGTACTTTCACAAGTTCACAATTACACGCAATTTCAATTGAAAATGGTGGTGGACATACCATTGACAGCTGCACTGTAACTGGTATTTCTGATGTTGGAATCATTGCTCGAGGTTCTGGTAACAACACTATAAAAAACTCATCAGTTTCTGCAGGTAGTCATAACGGAATTGGATTAATAGCAGCTAACAACTTCGTTGATAGCAACCTCGTTTTCAACAATGCACGAGCTGGGATTGTAGTTGTAGGTGGTGACGGGAATACTATAAGTAACAACATTGTTCATTCAAACAACACTAATTTTTGGATGGGAGGAGTCCCTCTAACCCCAACACCTGATCAAGCAGGGATCTCTTCAGATGGTGGCTCCACTACTATCACAAATAACTTTGTATATGGAAATGCAGCTAATGGTATTTTAGTAAATGAAACGAATCAAGCCGCGAATGGCTCTACAATCAGTAACAACGTCATTGGACGAGATGCATTAGGAAACGAAGTTGGGAATGGATGGAATGGAATTTTTGTATGGAAAGCAAATGGAGTTAGAACAGATGGAAACACCATCGTTAACAACGGATATGGAACTTCTCACGCAACTTATACAATGCCTGATCGGATTTCAGGAGTTCGTTATCAAGAGGTGGCTTCGGGAGTTATTAACAATAATTTTATTGGAACTGATGTGGCTAAAAAATCAGTTGGTAATAATTTTGACGGAATAACACTTTATACATCTGTTTCGTCTGTAAATATTACAAGCAACACTGTTTGTTACAATGGATTTAACGGAACCTATGGCAATGGTGGTGGAATTGCACTACGAAATGCTGCGAACAACAACTACATGCAATCAAATAATATAGGAGTTCATCCTGATAAAACTGACGGTGGTAACAACGATTACGGAATTGATATTGAAGGATGTAGCGGAAACACAGTAGGCGGTACAAGTATTGGAGAGGGAAACATCATTGGATACAGTAAAAATACTGGAAATCAAGGTTGTGGAATATGGGTAGTACTAGCAGGCGCTACCAACAACCAAATCTATTTTAACACCATATTAAACAACACCGGTGACGGAATCCTTATTGAAAGAGGAGCTGCGGGTAACACTGTCGGTTCATTAACCCAAGGAAACATCATTACTGGAAATGAAAATGGAATTCGAGTTTGGGAATATAGCACACACCCTGTTTCTACTGGAACTACCAACAACAATACTTTAAGAGGGAATTCTTTTTCATGTAACACTGCGAAAGGCATTTCACTATCAGACAATGGAAACAATTTATTTGGATACGGTCCCACTAGTAAAATTGTAACAACTAATAAAAATGAAACAAGACCTACTTTTGTTTCAGGTACAGCACCAAACAACGCTGTTGTTGATATATATGTTCGAGATGCAAACTGTGCTGTCGCTTGCGAAAGTGACACAGCTCAAGGTATATTATACGTTGCAACAGTTAATGCTAACGCTACTGGTGCATGGGAGTATGATTTAACCGACGCAGCCAATCTTGCAGCTACAACTCAAGTAACACAAGCTAAAGTGATAGTCCAAGCTACAGAACAGGGTGCAGTTGCTGGTGTAGCAAATTCATCTGAATTTTCAGTTTGTACTATTTCCTGTACTGCTCCACAAAACGTCACCATTAACGGTTCTGATATTTGTGTCGGTGGAAATGCAACACTAGTTGCAAACTCAACAGGAATTGACCCAACGGGAACATATCAGTACTACTGGTATTTAAATACTGTTGCAGTTGGTAATGAGATATTACCTAGAAACGCTATAAATGACAGTGACATAGTTGTTAATACTGCTGGGTCTTATATTGTAGTTGCGAGTGAAACGAAGGATTCTGCAGTATGTAGTAATACAA
Source organism: Glaciecola sp. (assembly GCA_047632015.1). Lineage (GTDB taxonomy): Bacteria > Bacteroidota > Bacteroidia > Flavobacteriales_C > JBLIAZ01. The sequence goes on along the minus strand of JBLIBC010000035.1, from coordinate 7,791 downwards.
GTCCTAATTTTACTTTTAAAGTTAATGCCTTACCTGTCGTTACAGTAAGCAGTCAGGAAATATGTACTGGTGATGCTACAACTTTTACTGCAATTCATGATAGCACTGCTGGTAGCTATTTATGGAGTATTAATGGCTCTGGAACTGTTGTAACAACTTCAGGATCTGCTGCTGGTGACTACACAGTTCAATTTACCGACAACAATGGTTGTGTTGCTTCAGGTACTGGAGTACTTACAGTAAACCCTGCTCCTACTATTAATTTCAACTCTACAACTCCTTATTTTTGTGCCGGAGGATCTGTACAAGTGGATGCTGGAACTGATGCTGCAACTGATCCGGGAATCACTGTCGTATGGAATCCGGCACAAGGAGGTAGTGATCAAATTACTGTTACAACTGTTGATTATTATGAAATAACTGTGACTGATGCTAAAGGCTGTAAATCTACTGATGGTGTCACTGTTAGTGAAGCCCCACTTCCTGTCGTTATTCTTGAAGATGCGAAATTTTGTAAAGGCTCATTTCATACTTATGATGCAGGAAATTCTGGAAAAAACTTTGCATGGAGTCCAAACGGCGAAACTACACAAACCATTACCGCTGCAATTCAAGATACATATACTGTGATTGTAACTGACCCTCTTACTGGCTGCAGTGATCAAGCGTCTGCCTTTGCTGATGAAAACCCAAACGAAACAGCTCAAATAGAAATCACTGGAGACGACACTATCTGTTTCCTTAAAGGAGAAACTACTGAATTAACGGTTTCATTCGCTGGTGTATATGCATTAGATGGAAAATTAGAATGGAGTAATGGTATTACCGACGATATAACATCTACATACTCAGAGATAGTTACTGCATCGGTAATGTATACTGACACTTTTAATTGTGTTGGTGTTGATAGTTTAAAAATTATCAATCTTTGTGTTGTCCCTCCTATTGAGGTACCAAATATTTTTATTCCTGGTGGAATTGACAATCCAGTTTTTACACCGATAGGAAACATAACACCTTCGGATATTCTAAATGGCCATATGGAAGTATATGACAGGTGGGGCTTGAAGATGTGGGAAACAGACGACCAAGTGCCTTCTTGGGACGGAACGTACAATGGTACTTCAGTGGCATCAGGAGTTTACTTTTGGATTTGGAAATACAAAGACGTTACTGAAACTGATTACAACTTAAACGGTTTCGTTGAAGTACTTAAAAAGAATTAGTAAGCCCCCTCTAACTCCCCCAAGGGGGAGAATTGCATGACGTGAAGTTTTGACTTTGAAGTTTTAGTTAAAATCACAAAAAGGCTGAACTATTCATTACAAAAAAAGAGCGACTTATCAGTCGCTCTTTTTTTGTACACATACGCTTTAGCATGTTTTTATGTAGTGCTAGACTTAAGATAGTGATTTCTGTTAATCGAACCAAAGAACAACTGAAAGGACAACTAAAATGTCACGTCCTGCAGTCCTCCCCTTTCGGGGGAGTTAGAGGGGGCTAACTAAGCCTTATAACAAACGGCCTTAACTGCTTTAATGATTCTACCTACATTTGGCATTGTTGCTTCAACTAAATTAGCTGCGTAAGACATTGGCACATCTCTGTAAGTTACTCTTTCAATAGGAGCGTCTAAATAATCGAACGCTTCTCTTTGTACCTTATATGCAATTTCAGTAGAAATTGACGACAAAGGCCAAGCTTCCTCTACCACTACTAATCTGTTCGTTTTTTTGATTGACTCCATGATTGTCGCATAATCAATTGGACGAATAGTTCTTAAATCTATTATTTCTACACTAATTCCGTCTTTTTCCAATTCTGTAGCAGCCTCTACCACTTTGTGATAAACTTTACCAAAAGTGACAATCGTTACATCAGTTCCTTTTTTCTTGACAGCAGCAACTCCAAGTGGCAATAAATATTCTCCCTCTGGAACTTCACCTTTATCACCATACATTTGCTCACTTTCCATGAAAATAACTGGATCGTTATCACGGATAGCACTTTTAAGTAATCCTTTAGCGTCATATGGCTCCGATGGAACCACTACTTTTAATCCAGGAGTATTTGCGAACCAATTATCAAAAGCTTGTGAATGCTGAGCTCCCAATTGACCTGCCGCAGCAGTTGGCCCTCTAAAAACGATTGGTGCACCAAATTGCCCACCACTCATCAATTTCATTTTTGCAGCATTGTTAATTATTTGATCAATTGCAACTAAGGAAAAGTTGAATGTCATTAATTCTATAATTGGTCTTAATCCGTTAGACGCTGCTCCTATTCCTATTCCTGTAAAACCTAACTCAGCTATTGGTGTATCTATCACACGTTTTTCTCCAAACTCATCCAACATCCCCTGCGTTACTTTGTACGCACCATTGTACTCTGCGACTTCTTCACCCATCACAAAAACGTTTTCATCCGCCCTCATTTCCTCCTGCATTGCTTCTCTTAAAGCTTCTCTAAACTGAATTACTCTCATAATTTTTTTATTTTGAATTGAACAAAAATAAGAATTTATAGGAGAGTTGCGTACATGCCCTTATTAAATTCACAAAAAAAAAATAAACATTGCTATAACTTTTTTTGAAACAGTTACGTTACATAAATTAGGAGTACATTTAAAATGACCCTTAAACTACATTACTATGAAAATACTTGTTTGCATTAGCAGCGTTCCAGATACCACCACAAAAATTAAATTCACGGACAACGACACTCAATTTAATACGGAAGGTGTGCAATTTATCATTAACCCTTATGACGAGTTTGGGTTAACAAAGGCGCTACAATTAAAAGAATCTGGAGGAGGATCGGTCACAGTAATAAATGTTGGACCTGCTACGAATGACCCGGTGATTAGAAAAGCATTGGCAATTGGAGCCGATGACGCTGTTAGAATAGACACTACACCAGTTGATGGAATTCATGTAGCTAATGAAATTGCAAATTTTGCCAAAGACAAAGCGTACGATTTAATTATCGCTGGTCGTGAATCTATTGATTACAATGGTGGAATGGTTCCGCATTTACTTGGGGAGTTGTTAAGTATCCCATCAGTTTCTCCTTGTGTGAGTTTTTCAATTAATGGAAGCGATGCCGATATGGAAACTTTAATTGATGGAGGGAAAGAAAGCGTCAAAGCAAGTTTACCAATGGTTATAGGATCGCAAAAAGGATTGGTTCAAGAAAATGAATTACGTATTCCAAACATGAGAGGAATCATGATGTCCAGAAGCAAACCTTTGTTGGTTGAAGCCTCCACCTCAAGTGACTCTAGTCAAACAATAATTAAACACGAACTTCCAGTGGCTAAAGCTGGGTGCACCATGATTGATGCATCGGACGTAGACAAACTAGTCGATTTATTACAAAATGAAGCTAAGGTAATTTAGGTTCAAGTATCAAATCAATCATCCACTTTAAAATTAAAAAACATGTCAGTATTAGTATATATAGAGAACACAGAAGGAAAATTAAAAAAAGGAACTTTAGAGGCTGTCAGCTATGCTGTTGAATTAGCAAAAGCTGCAGGTTCATCGGTTATAGGTGTTTCAATAGGTGAAATTTCAAACGAAGAACTAAATGTGGTTGGTAATCACGGATTATCCGAAGTAATAAAATTATCTGGAGACAAGGTAAACCATCAGTCTGCGGCATCACAATTAAGTGAAATTTCATCAAGCAAAGGAATTACAACTGTGGTATTGGCTAACTCATGGCAAGGAAAAGGAATTGGCCCAAGACTAGCTGTAAAGTTAGGAGCTGGATTAGTGACTGAAGCTGTTGAACTGCCAGTGTCCAATGCAGTTAAAAAGAAAGCGTTTTCAGGAAAAGCGTTTGTTAATGTTCAAATGACTAAAGACAAAAACGTGATCGCAGTAGCCGCCAACTCATTTGGACTAAAGGAAAATACTGCTGAAGTAAACATTACTGAGGACGGAACGCCATCCTCTGATAGTACTTTACAACATGTTTCGTACAACAGAGACACGACTAAATTGTCATTGTCTGACGCAGAAATAGTAGTATCAGCTGGAAGAGGATTGAAAGCTCCTGAAAACTGGGGTATGATTGAAGACTTAGCAACTGTATTAGGTGCGGCAACTGCTTGTTCAAAACCTGTTTCAGATGCTGACTGGAGACCACATCATGAGCATGTAGGGCAAACAGGAATTACAATTTCACCTAATTTGTATTTTGCTATTGGTATTTCTGGAGCAATTCAGCATTTAGCTGGAGTGAGTTCTTCCAAAAAAATTGTAGTGATAAATACCGATTCAGAAGCTCCGTTTTTCAAGGCAGCTGATTATGGTATTGTAGGTGATGCTTTTGAAGTAGTTCCAAAATTGGTGGAAGCGCTTAGGAAAGTAGTTTAAGGGCTTTGCTGATTGTTAAACTTTTATCAACTTTTCAGCAGCTCGCTCCAACTCTTCATTTTCTTTAGCAAAGCAAAACCTTAATACTTGATCTTGGCGTTTGTCTTTGAAAAAAACAGAGATTGGAATCGACGCTACACCATATTCTATTGTTAACCTGTCAGCAAATAACCGGTCGTTTTCATCCGTGATATTGGCATAGTTCAGTAAAGCGAAATAAGTTCCGCTGGGAATTAATGCATCAAAGCGACTTCCTTTTACACAATTTAAAAAGAAATCTCGTTTGGATTGAAACAGTTCATTTAAAGATAAATGTGTGTTTTCGTCCTGCGAATAATCAGCAATTGCATGTTGTATGGGTGTATTCACTGCGTAAATTTGAAACTGGTGACACTTGACAAACTCATCCATCAAAAACTTAGGAGCTAGTACATACCCTGCTCGCCACCCTGTTAAGTGGTAAGTTTTTCCAAAAGAATAAACCACAAATGACCTTTCAACAAGTTCAGGGACATTGCAAATACTTAAATGCTTTTTACCATCAAAAACCAAATGCTCATACACTTCGTCTGAAATAATTAAAATATCTGTTCCTTTAACCAAGTTCACTAATGTATCAATGTCATTTTGACTCCAAACGCTTCCCGTAGGATTATGTGGAGAGTTAATCATTATTACCTTTGTTTTTGGATTAACCTTGCTTTTAACGTCCTCCCAATCCACTTCGTAAGTGTTCTTTTTCAAGGCCGACCTCACTGGCATACCTTTATTTAACAACACTGCTGGTTCGTAACAATCGTAAGACGGATCAATGATAATCACTTCATCACCTTCATTGACTACAGCAGTAATAGCGGTGTTTATTGCTTGTGTAGCGCCTGCAGTGATGCATATTTCACTTTCAGGATGATAGTACCTCCCTCCTACTTTTACAGCCTTTTCAGACAAGCTTTCTTTAAGCCTCATCACCCCTGTTAGTGGAGCATATTGGTTGAACCCCCTGTTGGTGTAATCATTAATTAACGACAATAACTTAGGGTCAGCACCAAACCCAGGAAATCCTTGAGCCAAATTAATAGCACCATGCTTGTTAGCAAGGCCAGTCATTACTGGAAATATCGAAGTCTCTGCGTTAGGCAGTTTTGAAATAATATTCATCTGAAAGTAATTTTATAAAGTATTGATAAATTCCAAGACCTTTTTGCCAAAATTTCCGAAAGTGTTTTCCTTGTTATCCTTCCTGGTGTACTCTTGAAACGCTACCTGATTAGCTACAGCTTTAATGATTCCCTGCTTGACACTTTGTGGACTAACATCATCACATACAATTCCATCATGGTCATGATTTACCTCATTCGGAAGTTCCCCAACAGGAGTAACAACCATAGGCACCTCAAAATGCTTGGCAATAGCTGCAATTCCACTTTGTGTAGCCGTCCTGTATGGCAACACACAAACATCACTCGCTGAAAAATACAATTTCACTTCATCATCAGGAATGTACTTCACACATTTACAAAGTTTTTCCCCTTCAATTCCTGCAGCAGCTAATTGCTCGGTTAATTCTCCTTCATTTTCGTAACTTTCCCCGGCAATAAGCAATGTAAAATTATCATCGTATGTTGAAAGTGCTTCAATTAATAAATCTAGCCCTTTGTATTTCCTGATAAATCCAAAAAACAGAACCACTTTCCGCTCTGGGTTTATTCCCAAAGAAATTTTAGAATCGGACTTATCTAAAATCTTACCAAAATGACTATATACTGGATGAGGAATTTGAATGTATTTGGCGTCAGGAATATAGCTTAACAACTGATTTTTAACCGTATCACTCAACACGATAAACGCGTTATTTTTTGACAAGTAATACTTATTAAATGCATCGTCAAAAAACCTTTTTTCATGTGGAATAACATTGTGTAACAAGGCTACCTTCTTGGCTTTGACTCCGCTTATAGATTTCCCCAATGCTGGTGCAAAAAAAGGCATCCAATAGGAAGTAATCATCACATCCGGATTTTGTTTGTTAATCAATTTGGAAGTGGCTAAATAACTTAAGGGATTAACACTATTTAGTACAGCAGTAGCATTGATGCTGGGGTCAGGATCTTGCTTATCAACTAACTGAGTTTTCCCAGGGAAAAGAATTGCAGGGTACTGTTTAGTAAAATTGTAAGCCGACACCGCGCTATCCTCTTTCAATGAAGTGAATAACTCGTTATTAAACTGAGCAATCCCACCTCTGAAAGGATAAAAAACAGATAAAAATGCAATACTTAATTTACTCATTTACAAAATACTTTCCCGATTTAATTAGGTCTTCAAAACTAAAATAATCCATTAAATAAAGTTTGTTGTTTGCAGTTATATAGAAGTGGTCGTTGTCAAATCGCAATGTATCACCATTAAAATCGACTTGATTCAAACCACTTTTCTTTTTGAAACCGCGTAATTTTATGTTACTAGTTGTGGTCGTAATTACCAATTCAAAAAACGGATCCTTATCTCCAATTAAATCTCTGATTACCTTTGGATTTGAATACGCCCTACTGGCTTTTATTAGCTTAAATGCTCGGAGGTAATTAACAGCCTTTTTCAAATCCATAATCCCAAGTGACTCGGTAGACTTGTCAAACTTTATCAAACTATCTTTTACGGTTAAGCAAAACGGATAATCTTTTACCAGTGGATAACCAGTACAAACCTTCGTGATTTTCATGTCAGCAAAATCCGCTATCACCAAGGAATTCCAAGCGGAAACATCAGTCGTAAACAAACTGCTAAAATCAATCTCTTCACCGAACACGTGAGCATAATAAGGTGTTTTAGAACCGGATTTCAATACCAAAACTTCATTCTTTTTAATTCTTTGTGCAATAACTTTGTAGGCAATTAATTCCTTATCATTATTTAAATATTTCACCAACACATGATGCTGATCAAACATCGTTAAAATACTGTCAACACTCGAAGATGGTACCCTTTTTTTTACTTTTAATTCCGTAATTATTTTTTTGAGCTTAATTATTTTTTTTCCTCGAACTTGATTGCCATTCGCAAACCATTCACCCTTTTTAATTTCTAAATCAATTTGCTTTCCTTTTGAAGACAGCATGGTTACTTTGCTAACATCTCCAATGTCATCAATTGTAATTTCTCTTTCATCCTCTGACACATTACCCCTGTCTTTACTGTTCAAATACAAGAATACAAAAATTGATAAAACAAAAATTGCCATTAAAACTTTAAGTCGTCTCTTCATCTTTAATGCTGCTCATTACGATTCAAACTTCACGCTACTTAGTTTAATACGAGCGTGATTCATCACCGAAATATGGTTGTTAATAAGTTAACCATTTTACACCTCGCAAAATAGTAATTTTACCTGCGTGATTAAGTATTTTTGAAA
>JBLIBC010000034.1:0-14975 GCA_047632015.1 Glaciecola sp. | reverse complement strand
CCACTAGGGGGCTGGGCTAACGTTGTTACATTGTTACGGTTGTCAGGAGTTTTTGTTTTGATATTTAATTATGATATTTATTCAGATGTAACCATTGGTTTCCTTGCTATTACCATAATATCGCTTGATGGTCTCGATGGATATTTAGCACGGAAATATAAAACTGAATCAGAATTTGGGGCTTTTCTAGACATGGAAACTGATGCTTTTTTTGTAGCAAGTATGTCCTATATGGTTTACATGATACATCCTAATTTTTTGATTTTTTTGTTTCCGGGATTACTCAGGTATTTGTATTTAGTTATTATTCATGTACTTGGTTTGTACGGTAAAAAGGAAAGTTTTCATCCATTTAGTAAATGGTTTGCTGTCGCGTACTTTGTTGCTGTTATTACATCTTTTTTATTACCCCTGTCACTTAGTTTTTATTTGACACTTGTGGCAGGATTAGGAATTGTTTTTTCCTTTTCATATTCCTTTGTTAAATTGATTCGTAGTTGAATTTGTTTTTTCAAATGCCCTGCCAGGAACTTGATACTATGTGCTAAAGGTTTAACAACTATTCGTTAGTTTTAAAGTATAATAGCAATCTCAATATGAAAATATACCACAATCCAAGATGCAGAAAAAGCCGCGAAACTTTAGCGTTAATCAGTGAGGCGGGGAAAAAGGTCGAAGTAATCGAATACTTAAAAGATATTCCAAGTAAGGAAGACTTGGTAGAATTACTTCAAAAATTAGGATTAAAAGCAGAGCAATTATTAAGGAAAGGGGAAGTAATATACAAGGAGCAATTTAAAGGGGTTCAACTATCAGAAGACGAATGGATTAGTGCGATGATAGCTCATCCGAAATTGATTGAAAGACCAATTGTAGTTAATGGTAATCGTGCTGTTTTAGGTCGGCCTCCTGAAAACGTTATTGAGCTATTGTAAAATAAAATCTAATCGGTAATTAAAAATAATTAAAATAATATTTATTAAAATAAATACTTATACTTGCATCGCTAAATTAGTATTTACTCTTTAATAGTTATTTTAAAATGAAAATCAATAAATGGTTGTTAGTAGCATTATATTTTGCTACTTCTTTAATTGCATTCGCTCAAACAGGACCTTATTCTTTAGATCACATCAAATACTTTGAGAATCCTCATCAATATTTATCTGGATTAGATTTGTCGAATGTCGGCACAGGTCCTCTAGTCGATAGGTACTTACATAACGGCAATGTATTCAAGACAAATGGAATTAACAACGTAACAACAATTGATTATTCAGATTACTATGATATTTATCAAACAATAAAGTATTCCCACATTGACACCGCCTCCTTACTTGATTTTAAAAAAATGGTTTCAATAAGTGAAGAACTTTATGAAAACGAGTCTGTCAATTTAATTTCGATGTTGGATTTTTCATTCAAAAGCATTGATTCTTTAGCAGTTAAAAGAGGTGATTTGGTTCAAACAAATGAAGGGCTTTCAGATAAAGCAGCAAACAGTGATTCATTTAAAAATAATCGAGTAGTTGCGTTCAGTTGTTTTAAATATAATTTGTACGGTGACAAAATTGATTTTTTTATTCCTGAAGGTTCCTTGTTGACTAATCATGATAGTTTAGAGGTCACATCAATTCAAATTGATTTTGGAAATGGTGAAGGTTATAAAACAGTAATTACTGGTTCTCCCATGACAATTATATATTCAGCAGGAAGTGAATACATAGAGCTGAAATTGAAAATTAAATATCAAAACAAGGATACTTATCATCAGTCTGAGGTGTTTGCACACACATCTGTTTATAGGAAAACTGAAAATATACCTCGAGGAAAAAGAATACAAGACTACCAAAGTTTGTTGCAATTAGGTGATAACACTGAAAGAAGTGGTATAGTGTCTGATGTTGTTCAGTTTTTTTACCCTGAAAAATCAACAATTACTACACTTGAGTTCGTGTGTTTAGTGCAAGTTGAATTCTATTGCGTTACAGGAGGTTATTTTCCTGCGTATGAAGAAATTGCTGAGCCTTACACCTTTGATGTCACTATTGTGTATAACTCAAAAAATAAGTCGAATAAACTAAGAAAGCCATTTGTTATGGTAGACGGATTTGATCCTGGAAATAAAAGGAATTATTTCGAGACAGTCAAATCAGATCCTCAGAGCAACCTATTAGAAAAAGAGAAGGATTTACGAGGGCTCTATGAAATATTAGATGGTCAACATTCTCCATGGGATTTACTAGATGATTATGATAATTCCAAAAACCCTATAAATTCAGAGCCAGAAATGGTAAACGCTCTTAGGGCAGAGGGTTTCGATCTTGTTTTTGTAAATTTTGAAGATGGTGCTGGTGATATTAATGGTAATGCTGGCGCACTAAGAAGGTTTTTAAACGAAGTCTTAAACAGTAATGTATTTAGAGATAATAAAACGGAAGAAATTGTTTTGGTTGGTCCAAGCATGGGAGGCTTAATAACTAGAATTGCTTTGGCCGAAATGGAAAAAGCAGGAGAGGAGCATTTTGTAAAATCATGGATTTCGTTCGATTCTCCTCATACGGGTGCAAATATTCCAGTGGGGTTACAGCATGCTATGAATAAAATGTCAAAATCAAATCTTCCACCAGTGAGGGATGGAGGAAATAAAGCCATGACTTCTGTTAATTCTGCAACAGCAAGACAACTTTTCAAACATCATTATGAATCAACATCACAAGGAGGATTGGATTCAGATCCTATGCACAAAGAATTAATGCAAAAATTGAACGATTTAGCTTATCCAAAAATGTCTAAAAATTATTCCATTACCAACGGTACAACTGGTTTGTTATATAGTAATAGTATCAGTAATATAGGTAGTGTACACTTGTCTCCGAGTGTTATTGATGGTTATATTTGGACTCAGTCTAGCCCAGTAATTTCTCAAATAAAAGTAAAGGGAATGGACAGGGAAGTTATTGCTGTGGGAAATTTAAATAAATTGAAAATTGAAAATGCTCCTGGTGGCTGGTTTGGTGCATTGTATTCATTCAATAAAAACAGGAACAATGACTTTGCGGATCAGATGAAAGGTGCTGGAGATCATTTTGATAAATCTGTTTTTATTCCAACTTCTTCGTCTTTTGGAATAGCTTTAAATACCAATACCGTTCAAAAGAACTGGACCGATTATACGTCATTAAATCAGGGGGTTGTCGGTTCAAAAACAATTGTTCCGTTTGATGAAATATTGGGAATGTATGGTGAAAACCAAGAGCACATTTCAATTACACCAAGTACAAAAGATAATGTTATTCAATGGGTAGTTAATGACTTTGAAGAAGCTTCACGTCCATACCATCGGGCTGATGCAAGTGGGACTTGGAGTTTCGCAAATGAGGCTACAAACCAAACAGCTTCCAAACCTGTAGCATATCTTGTACAGAATAAAATAAGTTTTGGAGGAAATGACAATACGTTTCAATTTAAAGAAGGCTCAGATGCAAAAGTAGTGTCTGGTGAAACCATTGAATTTTTAGTTGGATTCAGTACAAGCCAAGGAGCAAAGATGGAGGCTAAAATTCAAAAAATGCCGAGGGGAGGTATTTTGAGAAAAGGGTATGTGAAAGATCCCAAAAAAGACATGGGGGTTCCATTTACTACACAATCAGTGCATAAAGATAAAGTTTATGATTATTCAATCGCATCGTACCCAAGTCAAATACAGCAGTATGAAGTTGATATTGGACCAAATCCAGTGGATGATCAACTGCATGTTAATGTGATTACGAACAATACTGAATCGGATAGTTGGGTGGAGGTCAGGAGTGTTTCGGGTGAATTAATGGTTTCAAGCATAATGAGCGGAGTAAGCCTTGTCGTTGATTTTAGTACTGTGGCCCGGGGGGTGTATATAGTCACAGTGACAAATGAAGGAAAAACGGTACATAAAAAAGTGTTAAAATTATAACAGTATGGATACTCAAATTATTATTAACATCTATTGAAAAGTTTAATAGTAATTTTAAATTAACAATACTCACAATACAAACTGTCCTCATCATGTACGAGGGCAGTTTTTTTATGCATCAGTTTAGTGACGAGGGCTTCTGCTACTTGAGGGAATAGTTCCAGTACTTCACTTTTACTGATCACTTTTTTGTTGTAATTCAAGTACATGAAACCTGCCTTGCTGTTTTTAAAACTGTAGATGCAAGGGGAGATATGAGTGATTTCAGGATTTTCTTGGTAGTACACCCAAGCGTATGTAAGTAATTGTAGTGCTTTGGCCTTCTTTTTTGTTCCTGAATATAGTTGTGATACCTCTTTGAAGTTAAGTTCTTTACTTTCTACTTTTCCAGTTTTGTAGTCAAGCAGTAGTTTTTTGTTGCCGAGTTCACTGATTACATCAACCTTTCCATGAATTTTAATAGGGAAAGAGTCGTTGTCCAATTCTAAGTTCAGATGATGTGCTATATTATCTTCCACTTGCACGACCGTATACTTTTCCTCTTTAATGAGTTCAAGTTCGTAGTTTAAAAATTTGTGGACATATTTTTTAGCTACTTCAAAGGTTAATAAATTGTTTCCCGTTTTTAAATCCTTTTCTGTAAAGTATTTTAGAAACTCTTTTTCAAGATATGAATCTGCTAATTTTTTGTAATTTTTTAATGTGACTTCATCCAAAGGAACTCCTAATGACAGTTTATGTAAATTCTCCAACGTGTCGTGAATACATGTTCCCAGGGTGGATGACTTAATGCTTTCTTCGACCTCTTCCATTTCACCTAATCCAACTAAGTATCTGTAATAGAAGTTTAAGTTACACGCCGCTAAAGTGTTCATTGCGGAAGGGGAAAGTCCTTTTTTTAATTTCGCCTTTATTGCAACTAGTAATTCATCCGATTTAGGAAGCTGTTTGTCGTTGTCACTGATTATAGGGACAGGATTGTATTCACTGGTTGAAATAGTGATTTTATCATTGTATTTTGGCAATTCATGTATTATTTGTTCAATGAATCTGCTTTTTTCAGTTCCAGCTCCGAAGTCATCACTACCAGTATGATATAGTATATCAATTTTACTTGCTCTTTGTAATAATCGATAAAAATGATTTGCAAAAATAGCATCATGTTCAGTATGAGTTGGTAAACCAAATTCTCGTTTTAAATCATAAGGAATAAAAGAGTGGTTCTTTTTTCCTGCTGGCAATACTCCCTCGTTCACTGACATGATAATTACATGTTCAAAATCTAATGCCCTGCTTTCAAGCATTCCCATTATTTGAATTCCTTTTAATGGTTCTCCGTAAAAGGAAACCTTTTCTTTGTTTACCAGTTGATTAATTAACAAACGGTACACCTTTAATGAACTGTTTCTAATGACAGGGTTGTTTTGAATTGTTTCATGTAGCTTTCTAAATACTAAAGTGTAGTGGTATACAAATTCTATTTGTAAAGACTTGTCGTACTTATTGGTGTCGGCTTCGCTTAATGTGTCTTTTAAGTTGGCGAGAATCGTCAATATTTTTTGAGTGTTATCTGCTAAGTCTTGATTTTCAGACGAAAATACAGCTTTGCTCAATGCTGATTCCTTGATGTATCCAAAGATAAACTTTGACCCCACGTATATTTTGTTAAACTTGATGATGTCTTTTTTCAAGCTTTCCAACTGATATTTATCAGGAATAAGTAGTTCCGTATAATTATGTTCTAAAAATTGAATTACATTTTTATAGTAAAAAGCATTTTTTTCCTTGCCTGTTTTACTGTACCATAAATCAAGTAGGATATTGACAAAACTGGACAAAGGGGTGAGTTTTAATTCGTAACCCATTGTAATATTTGCAGCCTGGATATTATCAGGTAGGGCATTTAATACTGGTAATAATAAATCCTCTTTATTCAGTACTAAAGCTGTGTTTAGTTCATTGTCAGTGTTTTTCGACAATATATCGGCAGCTAATATACTTTGAGCATAATTCGTATTACAATTGTGTATATTAATGTTCTTAGTGCTGTTTTTAAAGTTTTCTTCACTCCAGTTGAAATCGGTAAAAGACCAGCTCTTTTTGAATTTTCTAGAGAAGTAACCCGCTTCTTGATTTTCGTCCTCTAAATAATAGCTGTCTGCATCCCAATAGATATCACCCTTTTTAGTCTTTATGAATTGGGCAATGATGTTTTCCTCGGACCTGCTTAATGCGTTAAAACCAGCAAATACGATGTGTTCATAATCAGGTTCTAAATGCAGCTCTTCAATGTTTTCAGCAACAGTCCTAAAAATTAAACCTGTGTATGTTTCTTTTTTATCAAGTGTCTCTTTTTTAAAGGAGTGATAAAGTTTGCCAAACCGCTTCCATAATTTGAGGTAATTCACTTGGTGATCTGTAAGTGGTTTGCCATCAACGTTCCATGTTTCCATTGCTCTTACATCATTGATGTAAGAAAATATTTCAATTGAATTAACTGTGTATTTGTCTATTTCATTGAAATCAGAAAGTAAAGTAGGAGCCCAGTTAATGAATTCATCAATGCTTTCTGGTGATTCGTTTTCCTCTTTTAAAATGATTTGATAAATGTCAAATAATTTAAAAAAAGCAGAGAGCTTATCAAGTACACTTAGGTCCGATAATCCCACTACAAAGTCGTCTAAGGTAGTGATCGTAGGGAGTTGAATAGATTCGAACCCATGAACTTCATAGTATTGTTTTGCAAGTGCTTGTTTTAAAAAAGTTCCAGCACGTTGCGAAGGAAGGACAAAACACAAATCTTTTGGGTTGTCATATTTGTTTGCAACCTCACTTGCTATTTTACTTAAAAAACTATCCATTATTTTTCTAAGTTAAAGTATAAACGCGAAATGGGCATAAAATAAATTTTTAGATTTAGTAACTTTACACTAATGAAAACGTTTGAGGTTCCAGAATTTTACAAAAGCCCTATTATATCTAGGATTAAAGCCGTTAGAAAGGAAAAAGATCCTAAGAAAAAAGACAGGACTCCAACAATATTAAACTTCGGGCCTATTGAATTTTTAATAGCGCGTCATTTTGGTTTTTGCTATGGGGTTGAGAATGCTATTGAAATTTCTTACCGAGCCATTTCAGAGAATCCAAACAAACGCATTTACTTGCTGAGCGAAATGATTCACAATCCAGCTGTTAATTCAGATTTACTTGATCGTGGAATTCAGTTTATAATGGATACCAAAGGAATTCAGCTTATTCCTTGGGATGATATTGATGAAGGAGACATTGTAATAATTCCAGCATTTGGTACCACTATTGAAATCAACGATATTCTTAAAAGTAAAAACATAGAGCCAATGGCCTACAACACCACATGCCCTTTTGTGGAACGTGTGTGGAAAATGTCAAACAAGTTGAGTCAAAATGAGTACACTATTGTAATTCATGGTAAACACAACCACGAAGAAACTAGAGCTACTTTTTCACATTCATCAGAAGATGGGCCTTCAGTGATAGTCAAGGATTTGTCTGAAGCAAAGGAATTAGCCAAATACATACGTCAAGAATTAAGTGATGAGGAGTTTTACATACAATTTAAAGGGAAGTTCAGTGAGGGTTTTAAACCCAGTGAACATTTGCGAAAAATTGGTGTTATTAACCAAACAACAATGCTTGCCTCGGAAACAAAAGAAATTGCAGCATATTTAAAAACTGAAGTAGAATCTCATTACGGAGAAGGGAAAGAGACATTTGCTGACACGCGTGATTCATTGTGTTACGCTACTAACGACAATCAAAATGCTACAATTGGGCTGTTGAAAGAACAAGCTGATATAGCGATAGTTGTTGGAGGTTACAATAGTTCAAATACAACACACTTAGTCGAATTATGTGAAGAAAAACTTCCGACTTATTTTATTAATGGACACCAAAATTTAATAAGTGAAACCGAAATATCACATTTTTTATGGCAAACCAAAGAGGAGGTAAGCTCTCAAAACTTTTTATCTAGAAAAGACAAAATTAGAGTAATACTGACCTCTGGAGCGTCTTGTCCAGATGCTGAGGTCGACAAGGTGTTAACTAAATTGGTGTCATTTTTTAAAGGGGCAAAAAACAGTGAGGACGTTATAACTGAACTTGAAAAAGGATAGCAACATGAGTATATATTCAGCGATCATAAGACCACTTTTCTTCAAGCTTTCACCTGAAAGAATCCATCATTTAGCATTTTCAATAATTAAAATATTGAATAATACACCAGGGGTTAAACAAGTGATACGGTCTATGTTTGTGGTGAAGTCTAAAAAACTAGAAAGAGAATTGTTTGGCTTAAAGTTTTCCAACCCAGTGGGGTTAGCTGCTGGTTTTGATAAAGATGCTAAGCTGTTTAATGAATTGGCTGACTACGGTTTCGGATTCATTGAAATTGGCACATTGACACCTAAAGGGCAGGCTGGAAATGATCAGCCTAGGTTATTTAGACTAACCGAAGATACTGCGTTAATAAACCGAATGGGTTTCAACAACGAAGGTGTTGATGCTGCTGTTGAAAGGTTAAAAAAAAGGAAAACAAATGTCATTATTGGCGGTAATTTAGGTAAGAATAAAGGCACAACTAATGAGGACGCTGACAACGACTACTTGATCGTCTTTAACAAATTATTTGATTACGTTGATTATTTTGTGGTAAATGTAAGTTGTCCGAACATGGGTAACCTTACTGAATTACAAGAAAAGGAGCCGCTCAAGCGATTGCTTAAAAAAGTAATGGATGAAAATGCCAAACGAGCTACACCTAAACCCGTGTTGTTAAAAATTGCTCCGGATTTAAGTGAGGTAGAATTAGATGACGTCATTGAAATAATAAAAGAATTGAAACTAAGTGGAGTAGTGGCTGCTAATACATCAGTTAATAGGGATGGGTTAAATACGTCTAAAGACAAGCTTGATACAATTGGATATCCAGGAGGGTTAAGTGGTGTTCCTGTAAAGGACAGATCGACAAAGGTTATTAAATACTTATACAGCAATTTAGGGGACGATTACCCAATCATAGGGGTGGGAGGAATTCACACTGCTGAGGACGCCAAAGAAAAATTAGAGGCTGGCGCAAAATTGGTTCAAGTTTATACGGGATTTGTATATGAAGGACCAGATTTGGTAAAATCCATTAACGAATCCTTACTTCAGCGTTAGTATATTAAAACCAAATATTTTTTTGGTTTTAGTACTCATTAAATTTATTGATAATGAAAAATATTCTCGTTGCATTAATTACAACAGTGTTGTTAACTGGTTGCTTTAAAAGTTTAGAAAAAAAAGGGTTTTCAGTTTCACATACCTCTACTGAAAGTGCTTTGGCTGAAGATGCTAACAGTCCAGATTCTGTTTTTAGAACCAGACCAAGGGATGTCTTGAAAACAAGGAGTAAAGACCACAGGTTAACCATTGTCTTCAAAATAAACTACGACAAAAAGACTAAGGAGCCATTTATAGGCTCTACCTCGTTTCACTATGGATATTCCTCAAATGATAAAGGGAATAACTGGAACCACAATATCATGCCAGGGTTTGAGGCGGTGTATGGTTACAACATAGTTAACGTTTCGCATTATAACAATGCTCTTCACCAGAATAATTTATTTTTTGAGACTCCGGGCTTAATAAAAACCCTTTATTATCCTACGTTCAGTAATGACACTTTAAATGGTGAAGCTGTTAATCGAAACTTTTACATGGTTTCTGTTTACGATGAGGACACCAATAACGACGGGAAAATTAACGTGAAAGACTTACGACGATTTTATAGTTTTAATATTGAGGCAAAAGAGAAAAATGGTTTAATTCCTAAAAATTATTCAGTCATGAGTTCTGAATATGATTCGGCAAATGATTTAATGTACGTGTTTGCGAGAATTGACGAAAACGGAAATGGTCAAATGGATGATAATGAAGAGATTCATATTTTTTGGATTGATTTGAAAGATCCAACGAAAACAGGGCGAGTGTATTAGCGCTATGTCAGTAAAGCGTTATTGAATCTGGAAAAAGCAGTTGTTATCGATTCCAAATTTCCCAAGCCTTCTCTGCTTGAAGGATCAGCATAGGAAGCCCATTTTGCGTAAGAGCACCTTTTTCTTTTCCTTTTTTGAGAAAAAGAGTTTCTTCGGGATTGTAAATTAAATCAAACAGGAGGTTCTTGTCGCTTAAGTACTCGTAAGGAATGTCTGGGCACTTGTCAATATTTGGATGCATTCCGATAGGAGAGGAGTTAACAATTAATGGAAAATTGGTGACAGCCGTTTCATTTAAAGAATCGTAACTCACCTCGTTTTCTTTTTCTGGATTTCTTGAAACAAATAAGACTTCTAAACCAATGTCTTTAAGCACGTGTTCGGCAGCTTTCGCTGCACCTCCAGTCCCAAGGATTAGTGCTTTTTGATGATGCATAGCTAAGGAAGGTTTTAAGCTTTCTCTAAACCCGTAGGTGTCCGTATTGTATCCTGTAAGTGTAGTTTTACCTCCATTTCTGTCAATCTTAATGGTGTTAACTGCGCCTACATTTTTTGCTGAATCATCCAGTTTGTCTAAATAAGGAATTACCGCTTCTTTGTAGGGGATGGTGACATTTAATCCAATCAGTTCCACATTGTTTTTAATGACCTCTGGAAGTAATTTAATGTCGTCGATTTCAAAATTTAGGTATTCAAAACCTGTGATGTTTTCCTTTGAAAATTTTTCTTTAAAGTGTCCTGCCGAGAACGAATGTCCTAGCGGATAACCAATTAAACCTAGTTGCTTAGTCATTCTCTTTTTTTAATTTGTTGCCAAAAAATTCAAGTAAAAATACTACTGCAAACCCAATAGCTGCAAACATTAATGCGTAGCCCCAAGAGCTATCAATTCCGCTTGGAGGTGAATAATCAGAAGGCATCATGTTGCTGAATTGAACTGGAACTTCTTCACCATGCGAATTAATCCTAGTGCTAATGGCTTTTTTCCAAGGCCAAATTTTATTCAAAGAGCCTAACATGAAGCCAGTTAATGTTGCTAATGTAATGGTTTCGTGCTTTTTAAATAACCAAGAAAGCACACGTGAAAAAGTCAGTAAGCCGATTACGCATCCAGAACCCACAACTGATATAATGCCAATAGGTCCCCAAAGTGCAGCCATGTCTTTAATTTCAGTGACGGATTTGATAGCACCCATTATTGGTTGGTAAGCTCCAAGTAACACCAGGATAAAACTACCAGATATTCCTGGTAATATCATAGCTGAAATAGCAATACTTCCTGCAAAAAACAAAAACAGTAAACTACTGCTGTCTGATGATATTGGGGCTATGGTTATATAATATGCTAACGCAGCACCTGCAACTAGACCTACAATGTTTTTTACGTTCCAAGCTTTAACTTGCTTTCCTATATAAAGAATAGAGGCTATAATGAGTCCAAAAAAGAAACTCCATAAAGCTATTTTGTTAAATGTTTCTCCTTTTTCTTCAAGAATTCCACTAATTAACCCTGCAAGGCTCACTATGCTTGTCAATATTCCTAAAGCTAAGCTTACAATAAAACCTAAATTCAGCTTTTTCCATGTCGCAACAATTCCCTCGTTTTTTAAAGTTTTTAAAGCGGAAAGGTTAAACCCTTTGATGGTGTCAAGGAGCTCTTCGTAGATACCACTGATAAAAGCTATTGTTCCACCACTAACCCCTGGTACTACATCAGCAGCGCCCATTGCAATACCTCTAAGGTAAATGCCAAAGAAATGTTTGAAATTGTTCATGAATTAAATTGCTTGATGTTAGTAAGACGGGACATTGCTGTCAATTTCTGCTGACCAAGCAAGAATACCGCCTGTTAAGTTGTACAAGTTGTCAAATCCAAAATTTCCTTCCAAAGCGTTTACAGCGTTCCCACTTCTTGCGCCACTACGACAATGAATAATTACTTGCTTGTCTTTTGAAATTTCGTCTCTTCTGTTTATAATCTCCCCTAAAGGAATGTGCTCTCCGCCAATTTCAGCTACTTCAATTTCGTGTAGTTCTCTAACATCTATTAATTGAAAATCTTCTTTTTTGTCTAGTTTTTCTTTTAGTTCTTGTACAGATACTTCTTTCATTATTAATGATTTGTAAGGGTTGAGTTAATTCTTTTGTTTATAAAGATGTTAATCTTGTTTTTGACTAATAATCTCTAGGATGTTTTGATTTTTTTTTGCCTCAGGAAAATTGTCAAATAGAAATTGATGGGCATTTACATCAAAGGTAAGTCCTGTTTCTAAATGTTTATACGCTTCTTTATATTGACCAGAACACAAACACAGGCCAGTTTTAAAGTAGTGCAGTTTTGCTTGGCTTGGGAAGACTGCTAGGGCCTCATTTACTATTTCGAAAGTGGACAAAATATCCATGTTTCTGTATATTAACTGCACATAGTGAATCATTAAGCCCACATCCTCTTGGTCTAATTTAATGGCTTTTTCCATGGAATCTAATGCTTCCTCTACAAGGCCTAACTTTTCCTGCAATTCTGCACAAGTAAACCAATAATCAGGTTCTTTATCGTTAATTTCTAAAGCTTTTTTTGCGCACTTATAAGCATCCATGCTTTCGTTCATGTGGTCCAGTGCAATAGCTTTCCCTAACCAAGCATCAGAATAAGAGCTTTCGCTCTTAATGGCTTTATCAAAGTACTTTAACGCTTCGTCAAAATCCCTAAGCCTTTCGTAGCATTCACCCATGTAGCAATAAGTGATGTAGTTAGGTGCTTCATGTTCAAAGGTTTCTTTGTAGCAGGTAATAGCTTCTTCGTATTTTTCATTAGATGCTAGCGAGTTAGCTTTGTTGAACAGAGCCGATGAAAAGTAAGGGTTGATAGCAAGAGCATAATCGTACGCAGTTACAGCGTCTTCATAACACTCATTTTTCGCGTTCATTGTTCCTAAATTGAACCAAGCAGTTTCACTGTATGGATTAGCGTCAATAAAATGCTCGTAAAATTTAATTGCTTCAGTCAAGTTGTCAATGCAATCAAAACAGGTGTTGATTGCAAATAATGACAATTCAAATGCAGGATTTTCTATTAATGCTTTCTTATGGTATTTGATTGCTAATTCATATTCCATGTTGTTCTGATATTCCATAGCAACAAGAAAATACACGTCTTCAGAGAACTCCACTTTATCCACCGCAGACTTAAAACAACTCAAAGCTTTTTCTTTTATTTTTAATCGACTATACACTGTGCCTTTGGCCATTAAAATTTCACCATTTTCTGGGAGCATCATTTCGAGCTCTTTAAGCAAGTCCAGTGCGTCTTTTAATAAATTATTAGCAATTAGAACATGTGCTTGAGCTAGTCTTAATTCTGCACTACCTGGATGTTGCTCAAATGCATAATCAAGTACAGTTTTTGCTCTGTTTTCGTCTTGAATAGAAAGGTAATAGTCTACAAGTTCTTGGAAGTCTTCTCTGTCAAAATACAAGTTACAACTAGAGGATAACATGTTTTCAAACCGTGCAACCTTAGTCAGTAAATTTGTTTGGTGTTCGTTTTCGTCCATGTAATCCATACGCTATCAAATTTGCTTAAAATCAAGCTTTAATCCAAGAGATATGACCTATAATTATACACAAAAATCGGTTCGTAAATATAGGTATGAGTTAACGCTTTGATAATCTATTGTTTAAGTGATTTTTTTGATTTCGTTTCCGTCAGATTTTTGAATTCTCCCATAAATCACGTACTTTGTTATTCCATTTTTAAAAACGATACAACGGTGAGCTTAATAAAATCAATTTCAGGGATTAGAGGAACTATAGGGGGTAGGCCAGGTGATGGTTTTAGCCCTTTAGATATAGTAAAATTTACGAGCGCTTTTGGAGCTTGGATTTTAGGTAAGAACCCTGGTAGAAAATGTACAGTAGTGATTGGCCGTGATGCACGAATTTCTGGGCCAATGGTTGAAAAACTTGTGCTTGCTACGTTACAAGGATTAGGAATGGATGTAATTAACATTGGTTTGTCTACCACTCCAACAGTAGAAATGGCAGTAACCAATGAAAATGCGGACGCGGGAATTATTTTGACTGCTTCACATAACCCCAAGGAATGGAATGCTTTAAAATTGTTAAATAACAAGGGTGAATTTATTTCAGGAAAAGACGGGGAGGAAGTTTTAGCCCTAGCTGAGAGTGAAGATTTTTCTTACGCTGAAGTGGACGATTTAGGAGTAATATCCACAAAAGATTATTTTGATTACCACATTAAGGAAGTGTTGGATCACCCTTTAGTTAACGTGGAGCAAATTAAAGCTGCTAATTTTAAAGTGGCAATTGATGCGGTAAATTCAACAGGAGGAATAGTAATGCCAAAGCTTTTAAAAGCTTTAGGTGTTGAAAACGTATTAGAGTTGTTTTGTGAACCAAATGGTCACTTTCCTCATAATCCAGAACCATTACCAGAAAACCTTACAGATATTGCTGAATTAATAGCGAAAGAAGGTGCAGATTTAGGGGTAGTTGTTGATCCTGACGTAGACAGGTTAGCATTGGTTTGCGAGGATGGTAGCATGTTTGGTGAAGAGTACACGTTGGTGTCTGTAGCTGATTATGTATTGAAACACAAAAAAGGAAATACAGTTTCAAATTTGTCATCCACAAGAGCACTACGTGATGTAACTGAAGCAGCAGGAGGGACTTATTACCCATCAGCAGTTGGTGAGGTAAATGTGGTGAATAAAATGAAGGAAGTTAACGCTGTGATTGGCGGTGAAGGTAACGGAGGTGTCATTTTTCCTGACTTACATTATGGAAGGGATTCATTGATAGGAGTAGGGTTGTTTTTAACTCACTTAGCAACTTGTGGAATGACTGCAAGTGAATTAAGGAAATCATATCCTAACTATTTCATTTCAAAAAATAAGATTCAATTAACACCAGAAATTGATGTTGATGAGGTGTTAGCTCAAATGGAAAAAAAGTACGCACATGAAAATGTAAACACAGTGGATGGG
>JBLIBC010000033.1:0-15063 GCA_047632015.1 Glaciecola sp. | reverse complement strand
GAGCTGAACACACCTTTGAAAAAGATTTGTATTTACCGGATGACTTGGAGCTTAAAATAAAAAAACTGGCAAAACGTATCCATGGCAGACTAGACAAAAGCGGCAAAAAAGCTAAAACACTTACTT
Organism: Glaciecola sp.; assembly: GCA_047632015.1. GTDB lineage: Bacteria > Bacteroidota > Bacteroidia > Flavobacteriales_C > JBLIAZ01. Next base: position 14,937 of record JBLIBC010000033.1, on the reverse strand, counting down.
TAAAAATTAAGTTCTCAGATTTTAATCAAATTACAAGAAGTTACACACTACTATCCTCGTCTTCGTTTCCTTATTTTGAAACAGAATATCAAATTTTTAAACAAACCTTTACTTTGCTATCACAAGTTGAAATACCAAAAAGTGGTTTAAGGTTGCTTGGAATATCGTTGAGTAACTTTAAAGACGAGTCCAAAATTGTTCCCAGACAATTAACCCTTGAATTTTAAACGAATTTTTAAATAATACAGAAGACTTTTTATTAAATTCGACTTTCAAAAACACCTATATGAAAGTATTTTTTCTTGTATTTTTTACAATTATCTCGTTTTTCGTTTCGGCCCAGACACAAAACTTAAAAGGAAAAATTGTTGATAAAGAAACATTATTTCCTTTGATTGGAGCAACTGTAACTATAAGTACTACCAAAGACAGTTTAATTGCGGGGACTGCTACCGACCTTGAGGGATACTACAAAATACCTGATATCAAAATAGGCAAGTACAACGTGAAAATTTACTACTTAGGTTACAAAAGCATTGATGTATCCAATGTCATGATTGATGCTGGAAAAGAAAAAATATTAGACATTGAATTAGAAGAAACTGGCGTCACTTTGGATGAAGTTAAAATTTCCAGTTCTCGAAAAGACGAAACCAACAATGAGATGTCCACCGTAAGTGCTAGGACTTTTAATGTGGAGGAGACAAACCGTTATGCTGGTAGTAGAGCGGATCCTGCAAGAATGGCTTCCAATTTTGCTGGTGCACAAGGAGCTGACGATTCTCGTAATGACATCGTGGTGCGTGGAAACACTCCCACAGGTGTACTTTGGCGATTAGAAGGCATGGATATCCCTAGTCCTAATCACTTCGCCATTGCAGGAACCAATGGAGGTCCCGTAAGCATGTTAAATAATAAAATGTTACGAAAATCCGATTTTTTCACAGGAGCATTTCCTGCTGAATATGGTAATGCGACAGCTGGAGTTTTTGATTTACAATTCAGAAATGGTAACAATGAAAAACATGAGTTTACAGGTCAGTTTGGATTTTTAGGAACTGAAATGAGTGCTGAAGGTCCTTTAGGTGATTCTACTAAAGCGAGTTACTTGGTAAATGCAAGGTACTCTACATTAGCCTTATTTAATTTCATGGGGATTAGTATTGGAACGGACGCCACACCTAAATACATGGATGGAGCATTTAAATTAAACTTTCCTTTAAAAAATAATGCTAACCTTTCCTTTTTTGGAATGGGTGGAAAAAGTAACATTGACATCCTTAGTAGTACTCAAACAGAATTTAATGAGGAGGAAATATATGGACAGCGAGACAGAGACCAATTGTTTGGAACAGACATGGCTGTTGGAGGCGTAAATTACTTTAAATCCATTAATAAAAAACTTTTATTCAAGTTGTCGGTTGCAGGGTCGGGAAGTAATTCTGGATCAAGGCATGTGAAAGTGCAAAGGGACAGTCTATACGCTATTACCGACACCTTTACCATGCGTAGGTATAATGTAAAAGAAAATAGGGTCTCGTCCAATGCTAGCCTAACTTACAAATGGAATTCAAAAAACACATGGAAGTCGGGCGTAAATTACACGCAGTATTTTTACAAAATGTTTGACTATGATTACGATTCGGCAGGAACAGGAACCAAGTTAATTGATTTTAATACACAAGCTGGATTAATGAGGGTTTACAGTCAGTGGAAGCATAAAGCCAATGATAATTTGACTTTGAACTTAGGAATAAATGGACAGATGTTCATGTTAAATAACAGTACAGCTGTGGAACCACGGGCGGGTCTTACATACAAGCTTAACAAAAAAAGCAGAATGAGTTTGGGATATGGAATGCACAGCATGGTGCAGCCATCCTATTTTTACTTTCAGGAGTTTGCTGACGATAATGGCGTGACAGGTACTCACAACAAAGATTTAGGTTTTACTAAGAGTAACCACTATGTAGTAGCGTACGATTTAGCAGTGAATGCGAAGTCTAGAATTAAAGTGGAGATTTATTATCAAAACCTGTATAACATACCTGTTTATAAGGATACTGCCACTGCTTTTTCCATGGTAAACTTTGGATCAACTTACCGTTTCATATACCCTCCAGCACTGGAAAACAAAGGCACTGGAACGAATTACGGGTTTGAATTTACGTACGAAAGGTTTTTTAGTAAAAGCTTTTTCTTGCTAAGTACCATTTCAATTTATGAGTCCAAGTACAAAGGAAGTGATGGAATTGAAAGAAACACGGCTTATAATGGAAATTACACAGGGAATTTATTAGCTGGAAAGGAGTGGATGTTAGGAAAGAACGACAATAAAACACTTGGGGTAGGAGGAAAAATCACGTATGCTGGAGGAAAAAGATATACACCTATTGACACTTTAGCTTCTTTTGTAGCAGAGGATGCAATTGAAAAAATGTCCTTAACTAACTCGGCACAATTCAAGGATTATTTCCGTGCCGATTTAAAGATTAGCTACAAGGTGAACATGAAAAAGGTGACACATGAATTTGCAATTGATTTGATAAATGCTACTGGTAAGGAGAACGTACTAAAAAAGACTTATGTTCCAGCAATTGGATCTCAAAAAGCTGAATTTATAGACGAATACCAACTTGGATTCTTCCCTGTTTTTTACTACAAAATTGATTTTTGATAAGCTTTGTTGTTAAAGGGGGAGTTCTTAAAATGAGATTTATTAAGACGAACAAAAAATTAGATTATGTCACCATCGGGAAATTCGAGACAGAACTACCTAATCAGAGTAACTACTCCATACTTATTGACATCTCCAGTGATTTCGTTTGAATACTTGATGGAGTATATGTAGGTTCCGCTCCGAATAGCACGGCTCATATATGTTCCATCCCACCCCGTCGTTGGATCATCTGAAACAAATAATCGTTCATTGTGTCGATTGTAAATAACCAATTCAAAATTTGCATACTCACAAACACCTACTGGGTAAAAGACATTATTTGGACCAGATCCATCTGGAGTAAATGCATTTGGAATAAATATTTCACAAGCACAATCTATAATTGTTAAGTCAATTTCAAGTATTGAATCACATCCCAAATAATTAGTCAGAATATCAGTATAAATTCCGCTTTCTTCCCAAAGATAATCTCCGCTTGGTGATTCATACATCTTACAAGCCGAAACGGTATCTTGAGTGATACTATCGTGAAACATTACATCAACAGATACTATTGAATCACATCCTCCAGTCCCTGATAAAGTATCGAGATATGTCCCTGATAAATAATAAACATGATTTCCAGAAGGAGAAATTAAATCTTGCGTCTCACATTCAGAATAAAAAATCTGATGATAATATGGACAACTGTCTTTTTTGCTGACTTTCAGCCCACCGTCTTGGTAACTATATGACCCTCCCGCAATAGCTAGTTTTCCAAATCTGGATCCATAAACAATACACGAACCCTGGACATAAATTTGATTTAAATCAAGGTATCCGTAGGAATGTAATTTTGAATCATATGAAATTGTTACTTCTACTTCGCCACAGATCGCACCATATTCAGACAAGTAAACATAATTATTATCAAAACTGACAGGTACTAATAAATGTAACGAATGATTAACAAAAATTGAATCTCCATCCACAGGAATTACTCCACCTCTCCATGAACTAGTATTATTCCACTCCCCTTGACATTTAGTATACACAGCATTAGCTTGCGCAAATATGCAAAACAGCAACACAAAAACATGTAGTACCACTAGCCTCATGACCTAGTTAGCTCTTTTGACCGACAAATAAATTATTGGAAGCGTCAGGTAATAAACTACAGCGTTCATTTTGATATTGGTTAATCCCTGTTGATTTTTAAGGCTAATAAATACAGTACTGCCATTCTTATTGCCACACCGTTTTCTACTTGATTAAGAATGATGGATTGATCGCTATCCGCAACGTCACTTGTCATTTCAACTCCTCGGTTGATTGGACCTGGGTGCATTACCACTATTTTTTTGCTTAAGGAATTTAACACTTCCTGGTTTAAGCCATATTGCATTACATATTCCCTTATTGATGGGAAATATTTATTTTCTTGTCGTTCTAATTGAATCCTTAGCATGTTCGCCACGTCACACCATTCAAGTGCTTTTTTAAGGTTGTGCTCTACTTTCACTCCTAAAGTATGTGCAAATTTTGGTATCAAGGTGGCTGGTCCGCAAAGCATGACCTCAGCTCCTAATTTTTGCAGACAATATATGTTTGAAAGTGCGACTCTTGAGTGAAGTACATCACCTACTATTACTACTTTTTTCCCCTTTACATCACCAAGTTTTTCTCGTATTGAGTAGGCGTCTAGCAAAGCTTGTGTTGGGTGTTCGTGAGCTCCGTCACCTGCATTTACTATTTTTGCGTCCACGTGTTTGCTTAAATATACTGCCGCTCCGGGGTTGGGATGACGCATTACAACCATGTCCACCTTCATGGCTAGGATGTTATTTACAGTATCCACCAAAGTTTCTCCTTTTTTTACTGAGGATGTTCCACTAGAGAAATTAATGACGTCAGAGGACAATCTTTTTTCAGCTAGTTCAAAGGACAGTTTGGTTCTTGTTGAATTTTCAAAAAACAGATTAGCTATTGTTATGTCTCTTAAGGAAGGCACTTTTTTAATAGGACGGTTAATGACTTCTTTAAATTCATCGGCTGTTTCAAAAATTAATTGGATGTCCTTGGTAGTAAGGTTTTTAATTCCCAATAAATGATCAACCGATAATCCTTCCATTTTTATTCTTTTTCCGATGAATACATCATTACCCTGTCTTGTCCTTCTAGTTTTACCCACTCTACCAGCACTTTATCTTTAGCTATGGAATCCACTGTTTTACCTACGTAGCTTGCCTCAATTGGTAAATGTCTTGTATATCTTCTGTCCACAAAAGCAAGTAGTTCTACGTTAGCTGGTCGACCGAAAGCTAACATAGCATCCAGTCCTGCACGAACAGTCCTTCCCGTAAACAACACATCATCAATTAAAATGACGTTCTTGTTTTCAATTACAAAATCAATCTCTGTTTTATTGGCTTTTAATGGCTTGTCAGAACGCCTAAAGTCATCCCTAAAAAAGGTGATATCCAAATGCCCAACGCTGATCGTTGAATCAGGTTTCATTTCGCGCAACACTTCGCCAAGCTTGTCTGCTAGGTGAATTCCTCTGTCCTGTAAACCTATGAGTACTGTGTCCGAAAAATCGCTGTGGTTTTCAATTAATTGAAAGGCTAAACGCTTAATGATTAAGTGAAACTCCTTGGTGCCAATTATTTCCCTAGCTTGCATAGACAGTGCGAATATATGGAAACTATGTTGAAACAGTGAACTTTCAACTTTGAATTACAATTGAACTTTTCAAAAACGATCTTCTGCTGTGGCACTAAAAACTGTATTTAAGGTGTGAACTACAGGTGTACAAGGGTAGCCCCTGCCCCGTAAACTGAGAAATGTCCTTCTTCAAAACGAATGCCTGGATAGGTACCAATTAGTTTACGAACTTCTTTTTTAAGGGTTCCACTACCCACTCCGTGAATAATTACCAACCTGTGTTTTCCAGCAAGGATTGCATCGTCTATCCGTGACCGAGCTTCCGATAATTGTTGTTGTACAATTTCACCGTTGCTCATGTTTTTCCAATTATCAACCAAATGTTCGATATGAAGGTCGACTTCACCTTCCACGTCTTTTCGACGATGCGAATGTTGCAATGAAATTTTTCCTACTACTTTGGTTTGCATTTTTTCCCTGAGCATAGCCTGAATTTTCTTCCTATCTATCACATCTTCTTTTACTTTTTTTATCTTTTTATCAGAAGTAAAATCACCTGCCATCCCTTGCTCTGTATCTTGACTACTTTTAGAGATATCAATTTTCGATTGCTCATTTTGACCTTCGGACTCACTCACAACCTTTTGCTCATCACGATGAATCAGCACCAATTCCTTACCTAGTACGGGCACATCAAACCCATCATCCGTGGCAACTTCCACCGTGGTCCTGTTCACTAATTTAGAGACTACTCCATCTAGTTTCTCGTTTAAAAAGCTAACTTTATCACCCACTTGAAAGTCCATAACCTTTAATTTAAATTGTTGTGAATTACAAAAATAGTGAATTTAGATGCTGAAAGAAGTTAAAAATCCGTGGAAAATTTTAGACAGCAAGGAAGTATACGCTTCCCCATGGATTCAGGTCACTAAACACAATGTGTTAAACCCCAGTAAACACCCGGGAACATATTCAGTGGTTCACTTTAAACACATAGCTATTGGGATTTTACCGCTGGATGAAAATTATAACACTTGGATTGTAGGGCAATATCGTTTTCCATTAAAAAGGTTTACTTGGGAAATCCCTGAAGGTGGTGGTGATTTAAATGTCCCACCAATAGATTCTGCAATAAGAGAATTGTCTGAGGAAGTTGGAATAGCTGCAAAAAAATGGACTAACATTCAAGAGTTTGAGACAAGTAATGCGTCAACAGATGAGAGGGCGATTATATTTGTGGCTCAAAATTTGAGTTTTCATAAATCACACCCCGACGAGAACGAACAACTTGAAGTGAAAAAATTGCCTTTCTCAGAACTTTATGAACTAGCAATAAAGGGGGAGATTACAGACTCTTTGAGTTTAGTAGCAATTTTAAAAACTAAATTATTAATTGATAAAAACCTACTTTAAAACATCATGAAATTATTCTACGCACTTTGTTTAGGTTTTATATTTTCCACAAATTGTTTTTCTCAAGACATAAACGGGTTATGGGAAGACAGTACAGGGGTATCGTTTACTAACTGTAATGTAATTTTTGCTGTGAAAAATGATTCAGTATTCATGACTCATTATATTGAATTTAATGGAGCTTCTTTTGTGGAATATGGAAGCGGTATGATTACAAAAGACAGTGTAAATTATAACGTTATTGTGACTAAAGGAATTCCTGGATGGAGTACCGCCGGAGTTCATAATTTGAAAATATTTGACAACGGAAACACCTTACGTGGTTGTTATCACGACAACATAGGCAACACAGGCCCTTTAGTTTTTAAACGTAAAAAATTGAAACAAGTAAAAAAGAAGTAAGAGTATTTATGGTTTAGAGTTAAAGTGATACCACTTTTTTGGCTCCCTAATAACACTGCATTTGTATCCTTCCTGTTTTAAAAAAGCTAAAAACTGAGGCAATATCTCCAGTAAGCGATCGGCTGTTTTGGCATTGTCGTGAAACACGATGATATCACCTTTTTTCACATTAAGCTTAAGATCCGCAAGAATATCGGCAGTATTCAGTGACTTATCAAAATCCCCACTTAAGATGGTCCACATCACAATTTTAAACCGGTGCTTGATGTGCCTAATTTGCTTCCAAGTTATTTTACCAAAAGGTGGCCTAAAAAAAGAACTACCAAAAATGGTCTCACATCTATTGATCGAAGCTACATACCTTTCACCACTGCACTTCCATCCATTTATGTGATGAAAAGTATGATTTCCAATTAAATGACCTTCATTCACAATTGCGGAAAACAGGGCTGGATTATAGCCCACGTTTTTACCAATACAAAAAAAAGTAGCTTTGGCGTCAAATTCTTTTAGTAGCGAGAGTACTTTAGTAGTAATAGGATCACTAGGTCCATCGTCAAAAGTTAAAAACACCTCCTTTTCCCTGGTAGCAATCCTCCAAATTAAATGAGGTGAAAATAATTTCATCCACCACCTGGATTTATAAAAGTAATTTACGGAAGTAGGCATATATTAATTGGCACCCATTGCTGTTTCTCTAAAATTTTCTTCGCTAACTCCTCAGCCTTTAGTTAACGCTTTAAGTCTTCCTCAAGCTTTAAAGCAGCTGAAATCTCTTCCATGCATTTACCAACTTGGTCAGTAACTTCGGTTAACTGAAACTTAGAAGCAAAAAAACCAACATATTGAATAGCTTGTTTTGCTCTTTCCAATTCCGAGTTCACCAATTTTTGCTTGTCGTCTTCCAAATCGATGAACCAAATAGCTTCTTCCGTGTACTTGTCTAGAATATCGAACATGATTTTATTTCCCTTTTCGAATTCTCCACATTTGTAATATGCATCACCCATGTATATAGAAAAGAAACTATAAGGAATTTTGCTAGCCGGCATGATTTCCATACACCTGTCCAAAATATTGACAGCTCTAACAGTATCACCATAATCAGTCACCAATGTTTTAGCTAATCTGGCAAAATTGTTCCTGTAATTCATGCTCATCCTTTGCACTTGCTCGCCCATGTATACACCTGGCTTTTCCATGTTACCCCAGGTATAATTGTTCATCAAGTTATCGTACATTTTATTCACATGAATCCAGCCAGTTTCACCCGTCTGAGACCGTTGGTGCTTAATCGGTGTTACTCGATAAGCTAACCCTTCCAACTGAAAATACTCTTCCAAATTCATATAATGATCATCACCTACTGTAATTGCAAAATATATTGGTCGTTCCCAATCATTGTTTGCAAGCAAATCCAATATCATAAGCTTAGCCTTTAATACATGACCTCCTTGGATACTCCAGTCCAAACTTTCAGGTATTTGATCAGCAAACTGAGGAAGTACAGTTCCATTGTCCAACACTTTTTGTTTATCCACTTTGACAGACAAGGAATCAGCTGGTATGAAATCAATACTTCCACCATTACTCAGCATCAATTTAGTGCTTTTCTTATCGGATTTAATGAAGTTCATCACCGTCTTAAGGTCTTGGTATCCAGTCCACCTCTTGTCCATATATACGTAATCCCTTGTGCCTTGACGGTATTGATCTTGCGTTAATGAAAAAGGAAGTTTCTCAGAGAGGTATGCTTTCCTCTTCATTTGATCAATGTACCAGTCCGTGTTTAACAAACTCAAATTTACAACTCGTACATCAGTCCTAAAACCTTCAACATCTTGAACATACCATAATGGGAACGTATCGTTGTCACCATTGGTAAATATAATGGCATTGAGCTCGCAAGTTGCAAGGTAATTTTTCGCAAAATCTCGAGCAGTATATTTGTCGTTTCGGTTGTGATCATCCCAACCATCGGACCCCATAACATAAGGGACAGACAATGTCATTGCGATTACCACCAAGGCTTTCCCAACGTTACTTGAAATCATTCTGCCCACAAAAACACAGAACAGCACTGCTGCTATTATTACTCCTGCAATGTACAAGAAGGAATAGCCGACAGTAAGGATACCTCCAGCTGTAAAGGCAATTCCAAAACCTAACAAACTCATCAAGGACAGTGATATACCATATAATCCGTTAGTTTTCAATTTTTCTTCTATCCCTTTCCCCTCTACCTCATCTAATTCATCTTTAGATGGTTTCGTCATGAAAGAGAACAAAGCTTGTACTCCCAATCCAATCCAAATGGCAAACGCATAAAAGGAGCCGGCATAGGCATAATCACGTTCTCTTGGTTGAGTAGGGGTTTGATTCAAATAAATGACAATTGCTAGTCCTGTCATTAAAAACAGCAACATGACCACACCTGCATCTTTCCAACTTTTAGAAAAATGGAACACCATCCCTATTAACCCAAGTATGAAGGGCAGCAAGTAAAAAGTATTTCTCCCTGGACTTTTCTTCAAAGATTCTGGTAAGGTGCTCTGATTACCCAAATGTTCATTATCAATGAAATCAACACCGGTTAACCAGTTCCCATTAAGTACTGCATCCTTTCCTAATCCATGCCCCTGCTTGTCATTTTGCCTTCCTGCAAAATTCCACATGAAATACCTCCAGTACATGAAATTAATTTGATAATTAAAAAAGAAGCCCATGTTTTCACTAATAGTTGGCATCCTTATCCACTTATTCTTCCACCCTTTCCTATTTTCATTCGTTTTTACTTTTACCCTTGTTTTATTTCCCTTAAAACTTGTCCATGCTTTATATGACCTGACATGATGAGCCTGACTACTGTACATCCTAGGAAAATACATCGTTGACTTTTTACTGTATTTTGGTTTGTGGTTTTTTCGTTCGTCAGCCACCTCATACACATCTTTACCTTTTTTGTTGGTCGATTGATAATAAACGGGATTCCCATCAGTATAAGATTGTTCATGATCCAATTCACTGCTAAACGATTGTCCTCGCATTAACGGTCTATCACCATATTGTTCCCTATTTAGATAAGGCAACAAATTAACTATGTTTTCAGGATTGTTCTCATCCATTGGAGGATTAGCGGCTGAACGGATGACAATCATCGCAAAAGAGGAATAACCAATTAAAATTACCAATACAGCATAAATAGCATTTTGAAAATTCGGTAAGCGTTTTTTAGTAGTGTAAATAATTCCGTACACAAGAAGTCCTCCTATTAACAAGAAGTATATCCACATCCCAGTATCAAAAGGCATCCTCAGGTCGTTAGTGAAAAACACCTCGAATTTTGATGCCATTTTTACCATCGTAGAAATTATGACAGCTTGGACAACACCCAATATTACCACACCCAATACACCTGCGTATATGATGCCTTTTGTGGAGGTTTTGAATCTTTTAAAATAGTAAATGTAAACTAAGGCAGGTATTGCAAGTAAATTCAAAATATGCACTCCAATGGATAATCCCATCACATAGGCTACTATAATTAAGTACCTGTCGGCATACTTTTGGTCAGCCATCGCTTCCCATTTGACTAACAGCCAAAACACTAAAGCTGTGGTAAATGAGGAGGCTGCGTACACTTCTCCTTCAACTGCCGAAAACCAAAATGAATCACTAAATGTATAAGCTGCTGCTCCTACTACTCCACTTCCTAAAATAGCTAATGTTTTTCCAGCATCAAGATCACCTGTTTTATTAGCTATCTTTTTAGCTAACCCTGTTATGGTCCAGAACAAAAACAAAATAGAAAACGAGGAACAAAGTGCGGAAAACAAGTTAACCATGACTGCTACGTTTTCCACGTTGTCACCAGCAAACAAAGAAAAAATTCTTGCTATCATTAACCACAAAGGTGCTCCAGGAGGGTGACCTACTTGCTGCTTAAATGCCGAGGAAATAAATTCACCACAGTCCCAAAAACTAGCGCTTGATTCCATGGTCATCACGTAAATAATGGTAGCAAAAAGCCATACCATCCATCCAGTCACATTATTTAGATATTTGTACTTATTATTCATTATTGTAATTTGCTTTGCTGTAATTGATTAACCTAACTTCTTTTAAGTCAAAATATTTTAGCGAATGTAGGAAATTGTTACCTTAATAAAGTTTAAAATTTTACAATTCTCAGCGACTCTTTTAATTCTTGCTTTTTTACCTTACCTTGCTTCAAATAAATTTCAGAGATGAAAAAAATGCACTTTTTAATTGTCGGGGCAGTTGTGATTATCTCCTCCTTATCATGCGGAAAAAGTTATTCTTGCTCTTGTACTGCTGGCGCCACAGGTTTGTCAACCGACTGGGAGGACTTGACAAAGGAACAGGCGAAAGGCGCTGAAAAAGACTGTGAAGCAAGCCACAAAATTGCTTTATTTACAAATGACAGCTGCTCTTTTAAAAACAATTAAATTTTATCAAAATCTTGATCAAACGTATTGGTGAACGATTTCCACTTTTATACTCACGAATAGGGGCTTATTAATTCGGGGCGTTTGATTTTTTTTGTCACCCACCTGAATTACAAGTGCTAGTTATACGATATGGATTTGCTCCTTTTAACTGGGCAAAAATCTCTGGACATACTTAATTTAGCTTATTTTCTACCCACGAAAATGCTGGATATCCAAATTGATCATTCGACCACATATGAATTATATCGCCATTTTTCATGTATAAAAAGGTAGGGAATCTACCTTGGCACAATATCATTGCATCATCGCCGTCAGGTACCATTACTATAGGTAAATTATCCGCTGTAGCTTTTGCTCTAAACTTGTCCAATTTTTCTTGTTTTTTAGTATATAAAAAAACAATTAAATCTAGGCTTGGATCTCTAGCTAACATTCGAGACATCTTAGAAGTAGCCTTAATACAATGCGCACAACCAGGACTTGCAATAGAAATTAATCCGTTAAATTGTGGTTGAGTTTCATTGATACGTAGAATGATTGAATTATTAGGGAAACTTTTCTCCGCTACCTCAACACCTCTTTTTCCATAATCTTCAACATAAGGTGGGTGAACCATAAGATAAATACCGATAGGTAAAAAAAACACGAGTGCACCAGTCAGTAATCTCTTCAACTTACCCAATGACATAATTCGGTAAACCAGTACCGATAGCACTCCTGAAAGAAATATAATTAACACCTTAGGCGTCAAAAAACTAACCAACCAACCAACTTTTACGATGTCTATACTGTAATTAACAATATCAATTGAATAAATTATTGTACAAACCAACAAAATAATAACCAATAGAATTTTGTAATATGTTTTCATGAGATATTTTTTGACAAAAAAAAAGCAACCTAAACAGGTTGCTTTTCTTATTTAGTTAGAACTCAATCTAAAGTACAGTTATTTACTTCAGTAGTTTCTGTATCCAATACTACAACAGCTCCATTAACCTTGTATTCAACAATTTCTAAACCTTCGTCTAAACAATATGCTTCAGCAACAGATTTAGTTGAATTCATAGTAGATTCAGTTTTAACAGCTGTTCCAGAATAATCGTAAGTACAAGAACAAACTCTGTCTTTAGTACAAGAAGTCATCGTTACTGCAACGAAAACACTTCCTAGGATAAGTAATTTTTTCATAAATTTAGTTGTTTAATTAGACGCAAATTTAATATAAATTCTTAATTAAGAACAATGAATCCAATTTTCAAAAACAACTAAATAAACAATAATTGGTCACTTGCTACGAATCAGCCATTTTCGGCAATTAACTTTCGAACACTTACTAATATTCAAAAGTTAATTTCACTTCAGCAGTTTTTGGAATCGCCTGACAAGCAAGCGCTTGACCTTCCTCTAACTCTTCATCGCTTAATATCATGTTTTGGCTAAGCTCAACTTTCCCTTCTGTCACATTGCATTCACAACTTCCACAAACTCCTCCTTGACAGGAATAAGGAATGTCAATTCCCGCAGCCAATCCTGCTGCTAAAATATTCTTGCCTGCTTTTACTTCAAAAGTATAAGCTACCTCATCAATGGTAACAGTTACTTTGGACACTTCGAAACTGTCATCTTCCACAGTATTTTGAGCATTATTAGCCTTACTTGTAAATAATTCAAAATGAATTCGTTCTTCTGAAACTTTATTATCAAGTAAAGTGCTTTTTACTTCGTCTATCAGCGCTCCAGGACCACACATGTAAAACCCATCCACAGCAGCAGCACCACCCCACTCCTCAAAAGAATCATTAATTTTTTTTGCTGAAACCCTACCTGTTGTCAATTCATTTTCGCCACTTTCCTGACTTAAGAAATAACTGACATTTAGCCTATTTGAATATTCACTTTTTAAACTTTCTATCTCATTAAAAAATATGGTTTCAGCTTTTGTTTTATTCCCGTATAATAAATAAACAGTGCTTAATGGCTCTTCAACTAAAATTGTTTTAAGCATGCTGATACTTGGCGTAATACCACTTCCCGCGGTGACAAATACATATTTCTTTTCGTTGTCACTTTTACAATCAATAGTAAACTTTCCAGCTGGAACACCTACTTCTAGTTCGTCTCCTTGTTTCAACTGGTCAACAGCATAACTTGAAAATACCCCATTTGGAATTTTTTTAATAGCCACTTTTAATTCTCCAGATTTTGGTGAGGAACACAAAGAATAAGATCTCCTTACATCTTGTCCATTAATATCCTTTTTAAGTGTTAAAAATTGTCCAGCTTTAAATTTGAAAGTATCTCGTTGATTGTCGTCTAGATGAAAAAGAATACTAACTGCGTTCTCTGTCTCTTTTACTATTTTACTTACTTTTAACGAATGAAACATGTTTGGAGTTTTGAAATATGCATGGTAAAAGTCCCAATAAATTCACTAAAAATCATAAAAATTGAAGTGTTTTTTGAACCTGACTTTGTTATTTTATAATTATTGATGCTATACCGTACTATCAAATACACATTAAGGATTTACTTTCCTTTGTTTTTTAACAAAATCCACATTGAAGGTATTAGCAAAGTTCCAAAAGACAAACCAATTATTTTTGCTGTAAATCATCAAAACACGTTATTAGATGCTACTTTGGTTGCATATTTAATGAGAAAGAATACCTATTTCCTTGTCCGTTCCGACGTTTTCAGAGGCAAAGTAATTAATTGGATTTTTAAAAAACTTTACCTTATTCCTATTTCACGAGGAAAGGACAAAAGAAGAAACATGGCCGAATTCAATCGTAAGACATTTGAAAAATGCGTCCAACATTTAGCTGCCAGAAAACCAGTATTAATTTTCCCTGAGGGAGAAAGCAAAGCAAATTATCAATTAGCCTCTTTTAAAAAGGGTATCGCTCGTTTGGCTTTTCAAGCCGAAGATGAGCATGATTTCAACCTAGAGGTACATGTGATTCCAGTCACCATAAATTATCAAAACCATTTTAAAGGAAACTCTGATGTATGGATAAAATACTGTGACCCTGTTTTGCTCGGCGAATACAAAAACACTTTCGAATTAAGTCCTGCTAAAGCAATGAATGAATTCATAAAAAATCTTGAAAATACAATAAGTGAAAACTTAGTTAAATTTAAAGATTACAATGATGCTAAACCTTTTTTTAAGCAAGCAGTAGGACAATCCATACATAGCACCACATCATTGATTGATTTGTTTCAATCGTGGACTAAAAGCCAGGGAAATGGATCAGGTGAGCAAAACCCAAGTGTTATAAAGCATGTAGTCTCGGCTATTTCGAAAGCTATTTTTTTTCCAAG
>JBLIBC010000032.1:0-15839 GCA_047632015.1 Glaciecola sp. | reverse complement strand
TCAAGGAAACCACGACACAGCTAAAATGCGGGCTTATTGGCTGATGGCAAAAACGTATAAGGGACTGCAACAAGGGGAGCTTGCTTTGAAATTCATGAATTTGGCTTTGGAGAAAAAAGATACTAAAGTGGAGGCGGAAGTTTCAAAACAAAAAGTAATTGAGAAAAAAAAGCTAAAAAAGGCTGACCAGGGTGTTGATAAAGGTGCTGTACAGGATGTAGCTCGTACTGTGTCAGAATCAGCGAATATACCTGCGGGCAATCAGGAAGTCAAAAAGGAAGTCGAATCGTTTTCGAGTAGTGGATCAAAAGATTTTTCAAACAAAATAACACTTCCTGCGTCGCACCATGAAGACATGGCTGAGATCCAGATATTATTGGAGAATTATGAGCTTTCAAATGCTTATTATAAAAAGTATCAAAAACTAGTTAAAGGAAATGAAAAAAGGGTGATAGCATACAAAATTGCTCAAAACCTGTACGCAGCAAAAAAGTACGAGGATGCAATTGTAGCCTATGAAGATTTGCTTAAAACTGAAAAGGATGAAGTAAAAATTGCCTTGTGTAATTCCAGGATTGCAGGTTGTAAAATTTCAACGGGAAAAACGGAGGAAGGGATTAATATTTACCAAAACACGCTTTTAAACACCACTTTTAGCACAGAGGCTAACGAGGAAGAGTCTCCCGGTTTCATTGAATTTAAAAAGAACAATGATGTGGTTACTAAAGCACTAAGGGATCAAAACAAATTTGAAGAGGAAGCCGATTTAAGATCAGACATTGCAGAAATTACGCGTGATAATTTAGAGTATTTAAAACTTGCTCAAAGTTATTATCAGGTTGGAAAAGTACAAAATACAGAGCAGGCACTGGACAAGTATTTTAAAGACATTTCCTATAATGGAATTGAGATTGGCGAAATTGAGGTGATCAAAAAAATGGCTGAGGAGCTAAACAGCAAAGGAAAATACAGAAAAGCATACCAGTATTTACACGCTTACGAACTCATTTCGGACAGTATTAAAGTCAAAATTAAATCGATTAGCGGTTATAATAAAAGACTTGGCGCTATAGGGGTTCAAAATGTATTGGATTTAAAAATAATGCAAAAGGACAAGGAAATTTCCGACAACATGATTTCGCATTTGGTGAATGAACAGGATGCTCAAGAGGATGCTTTAGGGTTTCAAAAGACCATCATTTATTTGCTTTCATTTTTAATTTTAGTGAGTCTTGGTACCACAATATACATTGTAAGGGTGTCCAAACAACGGAGAATAGCTAACCAACAATTGGCAATTCGTTCCTTGCGTTCGCAAATGAATCCACACTTTATTTTTAATGCTTTGAACTCGGTAAACAGTTTCATATCCATGAACGATGAACGTTCGGCCAATAAGTTTTTATCGGAGTTTTCGACTTTGATGCGTTCGGTGATGGAAAACTCGGAACACAATTTTATCCCACTTGCTAAGGAGCTTGAAATCATTGAATTGTATTTAGGATTGGAACATTACAGATTCAAGGATAAGTTCAAGTACAAGCTAAAAATTGATGACAATTTAGACGAGGATGAAATGCAACTTCCTCCTATGTTGATTCAACCATACATTGAAAATGCAATATGGCACGGACTGCGATACATTAAAACTGAAGGAGAATTACTGGTGTCTTTTGACAAGGTAAAGAACGACCTGGTTGTGACAATTCAAGACGATGGAATTGGCAGGAAAAAGAGCCAAGAATTGAAAACAAAAAATCAGAAAAAAAATAAAAGTACTGCCATTAAAAACATTGATCAACGGATAAAACTAATTAGTGCTTTGCATCACATAGATGTGAAAGTGGACATTCAGGACTTAAACCAAGACGGATCAGGAACTAAAATAACATTAGTAATTCCTCAAATAAACACACACAGCTAAATGGATAACATCACAGCAATCATCATCGAGGACGAAAAAGCAAGCAGGGTCACTTTGCAAAATTATCTTGGGAAATATTGTTCCGCTGTTACTGTGTTGGCCGAGGCCGAAAACATCAAAGACGGCTACACTTTGATAAAGAAACTTCAGCCTGATTTGGTGTTTTTAGACATCGAAATGCCGTTTGGAAATGCCTTTGATTTATTAGAAAAATTTGACTCTCTTGATTTTGAACTCATTTTTGTCACCGCCTTTAGTAAGTACGCCTTAGAAGCGTTGAACTTAAGCGCTAGCAATTATTTGCTTAAACCTTTGGACATCAGCCAATTGATTGAAGCAGTGGAAAAAGTGGGCAAGCATTTATCGGAAAAGCAACAAGTAAAAACATCCAATATATTATTGGAAAACCTCAGCATCGAAAACAAACAACTTAAAAAAGTGGTACTCCCAATGCTTGACGGATTTGAAGTAGTAGTATTAAAGGAAATCATTCGCTGCGAAGCAAACGACAACCTGTGCAACATACACTTGCAAGACGGAACAAGAAGAACTGTGTGCAGGACTTTAAAGTTTTATGAAGAGGTGCTTCAAGCATACGATTTTGTACGTGTACACAAGTCACACTTAATCAACATCAACTGCGTGAAACAATACAGAAAAGGAAAAGGCGGCGAAGTGGTGTTATCCGATGGAAAAGAAGTGCCGGTTTCACCTGGTAAAAAAGCTAACTTTTTAGAAAAATTCAGTTAATTAATGACACCTTAAGGCTGTTGTTTAAGCAGCAGATTCACTAAAGAATTGCTCAATCATTTTTACGATATAAGATATGTCATCCTCATTTAAATCAAAATAAAAGGGAAGCCTGACGAGTCTTGTTTCAAACTTAGATGCATTTATCAAAGCCCTACCATCGTGTTTTTTCTTGTAAAATGGACTGTCATGTAATTTGACGTAATGAAACACAGCAAAAACACCTTTTGATTTTAAGTAATCACATAAATTATCTCGACTTGTTTTATCTTCTAAGATCAAATAAAACATGTGTGCATTGTTCGTGGCACTAGCAGGAATGATGGGCAATGAAAAATTTGATGATGGTAATACTTTATTTAAAGTATCGTAATAAGAGTTCCATATAGCTAATCTTTTTTTCTGAATATCATCTATTTTCAACAGCTGAGCATATAAAAATGCGGCAATGATGTCCGAAGGTAAAAATGACGATCCAACTGATTGCCAATTATACTTGGCAACTTCCCCCCTAGAAAATGAAGCCCTGTTGGTTCCTTTTTCCCACAGTATTTCCGATTGAGCAACAAAACGATCATCATTGATAATTAACAAACCTCCTTCACCAGAAATGATGTTTTTCGTTTCATGAAACGAAAAGGCTGCTAAGTGCCCAATAGTTCCTAAAGGTCGCTTTACACCATCATGTCCACAGTAATAGCTTTCAATGGCTTGAGCAGCATCCTCCACAACGAAAATATCATGTTTTGAGGCTATATTCATTATCTGATCCATGTCGCAAGCTACTCCCGCATAATGAACTACTACAATTGCTTTGGTTTTACTAGTAATTAAACTCTCAACGGAACCTTCATCAATCCCTGGATGATTAGACCTACTATCAGAAAATACTATTTTTGCACCTCTTAAAATAAAAGGATTTGCTGTACTAACAAACGTATAGGATGGCATAATCACCTCATCCCCTGGCTCAATGCCCAGCAAGAGAGCGCACATTTCCAATGCGTCCGTACACGAAGTGGTTAACAAACACTTTTTGAAACCATATCTCGTTTCAAAAAACTCATGACAAAGTTGAGTGTATTTACCGTTCCCCGAAATCTTTTTTGAATCCACTGCATCAGCAATAAATTCATATTCTTTTCCTGTCAGGTGTGGTTTATTAAATGTAATCATGAATTCGCTCTCAATTTAGCTGGACATCCCAAATAAGTCCCTGTTTCATCTAAATTATTCACTACTACAGCTCCAGCTGCTATTTGAATGTTATTTTGCACCACAACGTTGTCAATTATAGTGGAATTAATTCCAATAAAGCAACAAGATCCAATTGTGGTTTTTCCAGCCACACTAGCTCTAGGCGCAATAAAAGTGTGAGCTTCCACTTTGCTGTCATGTGCAATAGTGACTCCCGTATTTAAAAGAACGTTGTCATTTATAACCACTCCTTTATCAAGACAACATCCAGGAAGAATAAAAATTCCTTCTCCCAAAGAAACTGAAGAATCTATTATGGCTGAAGAATGAATGACGTTTGCAAAAGGCACCTTTCCTTTTAAGTTGTTGAACAAATTTGCTCGTTCAGTAAAATGCAGGTACCCCACCCCAATGATAATGTAATCAAACAGGCCTTTTTCAAAATGCGACAGCACCAGATCTGACTTGCCATAAATTTGAACACCCTCCTTGGTTGTACTTTTGTTGGTTACATCGTCAAAAAAACCAACAACCTCAAAGTCACCATCTTGAACAGCGTGGTGTGCAATAAGTTGACCCAAATCTCCAGACCCAATAATGGCTATCTTTTTCATTTATCTAGGTTTGTCAGGTTTTTTATTGAATACAAAGGTCTGCCTTTACTCTCCTTATAAATCCTTCCTATATACAGGGCAGCAACGCCAATAAATACCAATTGAATACCTAAACTAAAAACAATGGTACCGATGATAGAGGACCATCCTGCAGCAAAATCCACTACAAATAATTTTAATATTAAAATCGTCACTAACGACAAGAATCCGATGAATGATAAAACAGCCCCAAATTTAACAGCTGCTTTCAAAGGCAATTGCGAAAAGTCAAATATTGCGTCAAAAGCCAGCTGCATTTTTGCCTTAAAATTAAACTTGGTTTTTCCAGCAAATCGTTCTCGTTGAGGAATTACTATTTGTGAACGATTCATTCCCACATGCATAAAAATCCCTTCGATGAACCTATTTTGTTCCTTATATTCCAAAAACTTATCAGCGAATTTCCGATTGAAAATTCGCATTACTGCTAAATTTTTCGGAATATGTAAACCAGTAAATTTTCGAAGTACTCCCCAAAATATCATGGAATAAAACCTGTTAATAAGTGAGTCTTTTTTCTCTTTTCTAACGCCAAAAACTAAATCATGCCCTTTTTTAATTTCAGACAAAAAAGCAGGGATTTCGATTGGAGGATCTTGTAAATCAGGATCCATGTACAATACGTAATCACCAGACGACTTAGCTATTCCAGCTGAAACCGCCACTTGTTTTCCTTGGTTATAACTAAGTTCCACAATTTTAATTCTGTTTTCTGATGTGGCTCTACGTTTCAAAAGAGCAACAGTATCATCGGTACTGCCGTCATCTACAAAGACGATCTCCCAATCCATCTCAATGGCGGTTAATACAGGAATTGTTTCATCCAGAAACTGGTTAACGCAATCTTCTTCAAAATACACTGGTACTACCAATGATAGCTTTTCACTCATAATAAATCTTTCAAATCGTATAGGGAGTTAATTCTGTGCTTAAATGTAGGGAAAAAACTCTCTCTATCGATCAAATATGCTCTCATACCAACTTCAAGAGCTGGTTCCATGTCTAGTTTTATTGAATCACCTACGTACAGTATGTCGCTAGCTTTTACACCTAAATTTTTGATTGCATTTTCATAAAATTCAATGCTGGGTTTTCTCATACCTTGTACTTCTGAACAATTGATTTGATCAAAAACTCCGGGGAAATGTGTATCCAAAATACTGTCTAGGTTGTTGTTGAAGTTAGACAAGACTGCTTTTTTTACTTTTAATTGAGACAGCACGTTGGTGTCTTCATATTTTTCCCAAGGAAGATACGAACAAGCATCAAAAACACTTTCAAGCATTTTATCCGACGGTTGTATTTTTAACTCTTCTAGTAATCTCTTATTGAAGTCAAAGTAAAATGACTTGGTCGTCCTATCAGGAAAAGTAATAAGTTCTGAAAGAATTTTATGAACCTTAATGAAGTCACTTTCTTTCACTTCAGCTTGGTGCAATTTAATAGCCTCGTTGAATTTTGAGTACAAACTTGGTTTGTGAATTATCGTGTTTGCAGCATCTAATAATAGAATCATCCTAAAATAATTTAAAGTCGTCGGAGTTATCACCTGTATTCAAACCATGAGGGTAAATGACATCCGCCAAATATCGATAAGCTGTACCTTGAATTACGGCTGGCTTCTCCGCTTCCTTACCATATAAAAGTTCATTTACAGTGTACTTCACATCTGGAAAACCGAAGTGACTTCGGATTGAATTCGTTCCTGAAATTCTGCAATTAATTTCAAACGGAGTCACTTTTCTATCACTATCAACCATGGATTGAATATTAAACGATCCTTTGACATCCGTACTGTTCATGATAGCCTTTGCAATCTCAATGATATCTGAGTCAAAATTTGAGTTAACCTTACAATAAGTCGTTGCTCCATTATCTAGGGATCTTTCCATGGAAATCACTCCTACAAGTTTTCCAGTTAAAAAGGATACGTACGCTGTTGTGGTTATTTCTGTTCCTTCAACAAGCTCTTGTACAAGGTATTCTTCGTCCTGTAGTTTACTGCAATCAATGATGTTTTTTACAATCCCCCTTGATCCTCTTCCTTTTCTAGGCTTAGCAATTAATGGGGAAAATTGATTGTCTACTTTTGAAGGTAAAACTGAAGACGCAAAAGGTATATTATGTTCCACATGAAAAAGGGAAGTTTCGTATTTGTCCAAATAAACACCAACTGAAACAGGACCTCCACAAGCCACTTTACAGGCCAAAGTGTCCTGACTGGTCGCAAGGAAAAACATTTCGTAATCTGTCGAAGGAATGATCAAGTCAACCTGTTCGGTAGCTATAATTTCCTTTATTCTTGGCAAGTAATCTGGTTCATAAGCTAAAGGAACTGAAACAAATTGATCCACTAAATGATTTCCGGCCGATTCAGCTACATTGTTTGTCCCAACTATCTTAAGTGGATATCCTAAACTTCTGATGTTTCGAATAATCCCCTGTCCAACATTGCCTCCAATACCCGTGACTAAGATTGTTTTCTTTTCCAATCGATGTAATTTTTTATTTCTTGTTCAAATTGATTGCCACTAGTAACTCCAAGTGCTAATTTACTCACCTCATTGTTATAAAAGCAAGATACTGAATTATCTTCTTTCACAAATGTAAGTTTTGCGGAAAGGTATTTACTGATAATTGAAGCTAATTCTAAATTGGTATGCTCCTCTTTTCCTACTACCAAGAACAATCCCTTTGGCTGTTTTTCGACACAATTTAAAACACATTGGATAAGTTCAGTAATTGATAAATAATTTTGAGCGCGACTCCCCTTTCCAAACACAAGAATTTCTTTATTCTTTAAGGCTTGATTAACGTAAATAGGAACAATAGTCCTTTCCTTCATGTTTGACCCGAAGAGAGAAGGTAGTCTTAATATACAACTGGCATTTAATTTTGAAATGATATTTTCTGCCTGCAATTTTGACTTAGCGTAGGGCGACAAAGCATCCGTTTCACTATTTTCTGTAATTTTTTCTTTTGATTCTTTGTATACAGAGGCCGAGGAAAGATAAATGAAATAAGAGTCCGGAAACCTTTTAGTTATCGTCTGGGTGAATGCCACATTTGACTTTTGTAAAACTGATTCTTTCTCATCCATGTTTCCAGAGGAAACCGCTGCGTGGCAAAGAATTACAATGTCTGGTTCAATTTCAATAGAATCAATTTCACTTGCGTTAATTAGTGCTATGTTTTTAAATTGTTCCTCCTCAAATTGATTGTTCCAAACCCCGGTGACATCATGGGTGTCTTGTAAAAGACGGGTCAAATGTGAACCAACAAATCCAAAAACGCCTGTAATCAGTATTCTCATAAATTATGAAGACATTTATTAACCTTAAAGTAATTTGTACATGTCATTATTCCACTCAAAAATTGGAACGCCCTCTTTAAAATACATTTCCCCTACTTTAGTCCATGGCTGACTCATTTGAGACTTCAAAAAATTGCTCTCCCACTCTGAAGGAATAGTTACTTTCTTAACATCAAAAATAAATTTACCTTCTTCTCCTAAACTGAAATTCTCTTGTAAATAGAACTTTAGATAGGGCGAAATTCCTTTTTCAAATGTAGAGACATTAACATTAGGCCCCCAAACTCTAAATGTAAAATTGGCCCAAGTTGAACCTCTAATATATTCTGCTGGCTTACCATTTTTATCAATTATAGGTACTAAAGAGGTGCTTCCTGATGGGTCCACATACGTTATACTTACTATGGTAGTATAATTCTTAAAATGATCATCCAAAAACAATCCATGGTGACAAATACCTAAGTATTTTTTTAAAGGACCTGCCGCACCACCGTACATTATAGCTGCCAAAGTATTTACTTTGGTGTGATTCAAATTGACAGCATGGACCATCTTTTGAGGAAAAGCCGAAAAGTAAGAGACAATGGATTGTCCCGCTATAAAAAACAGGAGAATTAATGCCCACACCACTTTCGAAAAGTTAAGCTTATTCCACCCTTTAAAGAAATAACTTCTTTCCTCAGAAGGGAACATGATTTGCTCAGGAATACCACATGATTCAGCGGTACAACGTTCTGTTATTCTGTTTCTAGCCACCTTTGCGTAAATCATTTTACCCAGAGAAGAAACACCTGGTATCAACATGAACAATCCTAACATGAAGGGGTATCTTAACTTGATCATCAATTGTGAATAGGTGGAGTAACCTTTATATATTTTCCCTTTGGAATCCACGCCGTAAATGTCTGTTAAAACTTCATCAATAGTCTTCTCTGCAAAAGCTGATTCCGATTTAAAATTATCTTGAACGGGTAGGCAATCTACGTAACCAAAGACATCAAAATGACGGATAAAAATCACCACATTTAAACACAAGGGACATTCCTTATCGTAATAAAACTTGTACCTGCTTTTTTTATTTTTAGTAAGATTCCCAAGGTAATGCCACCATTTACAAGGGATCAACAAAGTGTATATTGCGATAAATGCCGCAGCAAATATAGGAATCGGAAATTCGATCCAAATACCAACATGAAAAATAACGCCTATAATTAATAAAGGAACCCTGAATTTTTTAAACCACATGAGTCCAATAAATACAAACTCAAATATCATCACGAAGTATCCTAAAAAAATAACAATCTCTTTTTGATTCATCAACCATGAAGTGTCCGTCCAGGTTGCCATAGGTAAACTCGCGGGCAACCATACACCTAGTCCATTGAGCCATAACTCACTAGTAAACTTAAACATGTCGGAATCAAAATAAAACAAACCTATACCAGCAAATACAGGCACTAGATAATTTAACAAAAGCACACTTTTTTCTGGATGGTACAATGTTGATAGGCTACTGTATTTAAGCTTTTGGAGCAAATTGTCAATTGATAACACCCTGGTTGTCGGCATGAACATCAAAAGAAATGCAATCCCTACGTAAGTGTAATAAATATGGTATTCAAATGAACTTGCAGCACTAAATATTACTATTGAAAAGATGTAATTTATAATACTGGCTATTCTTCCAAAAAGACCAAAAAATAAAAGTATGACGGCTAAAAACCAAAAGCTTAACAAGCTCTCAACACCAATTTCCCCCAGTACTTCAAAGGGAATTTTACTGAACATAATTTGCCTGAAATGATACAAGTGCTTAAGCTCAAACAACAACACTAAACTGTACAAAATTCTGAAAACAGCTAAGCCTGTGGCATCTACTTTTTGATTGAAAAAAGACTTGACCATGCTTTAATTGAAATTTCGATACTTAAAGTAAGCTCATATGGTAAACAATACTAATTGTGTTTACTCATCTGTTTTGTAAATTTAAGTGAATTTATATCCCAGTCAAACTTCGTTGGGTAATTTTTAGCGGCAGTAAGCTCGTTGGAGCTTTACTATACTCAAACCACATAGCTTTTCGCTAGTTTTGGCGAAGAACATTTTTCTTTTGTCAAGGCGAAAACTCAATCATAGCCGCAGCTACGGTTTCGTTTTTCAACAAAGAGAAAAGGGAAATGGGCAAGTGAAAAAACCGAAAAACTATGTGGTTTGAGTATATTATAAAGTAAATCTGATGCTTAACCCACCACTTGCACTACTAGTAGGATAAGATGTAGCAATAAATGGGTTGTTCAATGTTTGTGTGTAAAACGCCCTTACCGTTACTTGTTTAGTGACTACGTAATCTCCTGTAAAGCTAATGTTTACTATTCTTGATCCTTGAGTAGTGGTAGCAGCACCATCCACCTCCATCAATGTCAAACTGCTTGTTTTAACACCCACATTGGCTTTTAAATCCAAGTTACTTTTAAGTCGTTTACCTGCCACTTTAATTGGTAAAACTAAATCCTTGAACACGTATCCTCCACCTACTATGATGTCAAATGATTTTTGTTCGGTCACCGTGTTTCTTCCAAAGTTCAATCCCACAGTCCTTGATTTTCTCATTTCAAAATTAGCAAGGATACTGTTTTTAAGCCTCATGTCTATTTTACCTAATGGACCAAACTGTTCGTTGATACTCACATCCACATTTTGAAATTGGATGATGGCTTGGATATTACCTTCATTGTCTAAATCCACAAGCCCTGGGCGAAAGCTTAAATTGTTTTGATAACCATTAAAGTTAAGCGTACTCTTGTATCTGTGTGAAATGGTAAAGGAAGAAAAATATCTTTTAATTATCGGAATCCCAATTAACCCATTATAATTTAAAGACCAATTAGGAATAGGTATTCTAAAAGTAGAAGGTGGTTTTTTGTCATAAGCAGGGAGTTCTTGATTGTTTGGATTCTTCCCTGTATATGCCGAAATGAAGGAATATAAAAGTACTTCGGCATTCTTGTCTCCGTATAAACTCGAGTAATTTCCTTCGCTTGGAACATAGGAGTTGTCTAGCAACGGATTGTTCTCCGCCAACCTTCTTGAAAACACCGATCGATTCGCTTCCATTTGTTTAAATGTGCTCGAAAACCCATCTTCATCCACTTTATCAAATGCAGTTGAAATACTACTTATAGTAATGGTAAACGTCCCGGTCTCTTGCGGAGAGAATTTGCTTACAACCCCATTATTTTCATCAACTTGATAAAAATAAGTATTCGAAATTGACTCCTGTCTTTGCCCGGTCAAATTAATTCTAAACTTTTTAAAGGGTTCGACTGTTGCCCTGATGCTTAAATTGTCCTTGGTTGTTTGACTCACCCTTTGATTTATTAATGCAGCAGTATCTCCAGTAACAAACCAGCCATTTTGTACACCCCGCTCTAATATATCATCTTGAGCACCAAACACAAACCCATAACTCGGTGGCCCACCATAATCATTGACATCAAGCCCAATAATATCAGCGTTAGGTTTATAACCTGGCAAAAATGTACCATTGTTTTGGGAATAAGTAAAAGACACATTTCTTAAACTCATGACTGCTCGTACAGTGGCATCTAATATTTGCTTTCCTGTGATAATTGGTTTTTTCTCCTTTTTCGTGGAGTCCGCATCGGCCTTTGGTTTTGGAGGTGGTCGTCGACGGCGATTCAGCTTTTTAAAATAAGGTACTTTGTTGTACAAATTAATCATGTTAAACTGCGCCGACAATTGCTTGGTGTTGCTGTTACTGATGTTGTTTCCAAGGTACGTAGTGGAAAGCGGTGCCGCTTGCCAATCGTATTTTCCTGAATACTTCACGCTAGAAGAAATCCAATTAGTCCATGGAAATTTGTTGATTGGGATTTTCCAATTAGCATTGGTCGTTTGAGTAAAAAAGGTAGCTCTACCCCCTCCATTTTTAAGTATATTCTCCCATATCTCGTCCTTTTCTTCTTTTGTATCTATTGCTCCATATGGCTCGTCAATGAACGCTTTTCGCTGAGCTGAGTAATCTAATTTTACTGCCCTTGTTAAATCATAGTCCAAACGATACGTCCTGTTGTAATACCAGTTTTTATTATAAGTAGGGTCAATTAATAAATCCGCAGTAGAAACATTTCGAACAATGTTTTCGCTGAACATCCTATTCATGTCGTTCTTGACAGCAAAACTTTTAGGTAAATAGTAAAAATTAAAATCCCGGTACAACCTCAAATAAGGAGACCGTTTTAGTTTAGCCATCCTCTTTTTGTAATCTTTTTTGTCTACTCGCAACTCTTTAAGTTCTGTTTCCAAAAGCTTCACATTTGGTGATTTTGGATCACGTTTTCTTTGTGCTACAATACTGTCCTTTAGCGCTTTTTCATCCCTTCCATATCGCTTTTCCCTCTTTTTTTGAACCTTATTTATAATTGGTGTACGCTTGAAAGGCTCCACCTTTTTAGGACGCAATTTATACTTGTAGTTCAACGCGCCTTGATAATTTTTAATGTCAGCTTTTTGGGTATTTACATCTCTGTGACGTTTATCACTGACAGCATATGTGGCGTCAAAATTCTCGATACTGTACACTTTAAGTTTTTTGCTCCCTTTTGGAAGCTTACGTACATTGGAAAAATTAATACTCCTACTTTGTGTCATGTCCGTCACAATGGTATCCAAGTACTTCCTATAATCCGAGTTTTTATCAAGCTCCTCTAATTTAATATCAGTGTCCAATGGGTTGTACTGAGGTGTTTTTTTAATTTCATTGTAACCCACGTATAACGGAATACTTACCCCTACTTTTTCTGAGAAGAACTTACCCATTTCAATGCTACCTGTGGCGTCAATGTTTCGGGTATGCTCTCTTGCCCTGTCACTTACTTTCTGGTCAATAGATCCCCATCCTGGAGTGCTGTACCCGCCACCTAAGGACACGTTCCCTAAATCGGCCAATTGCATGTTTACGTTGGCTGTAGTTGCCCATCCACCTGTTTTATCAAAGCCTGACAATCGCAATTCATTTACCCATAATTCCGCACACCTAGTGGTTCCAAACTGATTTTTATTCCTCACCCCAATCATGATCACCTTAACTTGCTGTAAACTTGGAGACCCTTTAACCACAGCAGTATTGCCGTCGTCAGCTTTTGAATATCGTTTTAAACCCAAAGTGCCATATTCTGCAGAATTGGTTACCATCAAATTGTTCCTTTCAGCTTTTAACCCTGAGAATACATCCTTGTAGTTGAAGTCCAACAAGTTCTCGGATTTCCAAATTTCCTTTTCCGCCGACTCGTCACTGGTAGCACTCACGAGTTCAGGATCAGTAAAAACAAGTGGCACCTCGTATTCGTAATAATTATTATTAAAATCTGTTCCGATCCTAATGAAAACAGACATGTTCATGTCGTCCAAATTTTGCACTTCATCTCCTGTTTGCTCGGCATGGACGTTCATCAATAGTTCATTATACGACAGTAAATCAAAATTTTGCAATTTGTACATAGCACGAGCATCTCCACCTTCTAAATCACAAACTTTTATTTGCATAGATTGCTCATTTTCTTGTGAACGAGTAGCAATGTT
Organism: Glaciecola sp.; assembly: GCA_047632015.1. GTDB lineage: Bacteria > Bacteroidota > Bacteroidia > Flavobacteriales_C > JBLIAZ01. The sequence continues at coordinate 2,401 of JBLIBC010000032.1, read as the reverse complement.
AAATTGTCTTTGAATGTCTGGTGGCATGATGTATCGAACCGGATCTTTTTTGGAATCCTCCTCCAAATTCACAGAGCCCACATTGAACACCGTGGAACTTTGTGCGGCCACGTATTCACCCTCATCAAATAAGTTATCACTGTAACTCCTCCACCTACTTTGCACGAAATCCATTGTGGCAAATCTCATGACCACTGGTGCTTCCCAATCTTTTAATGCCAACCTCATGAACCTAATGGCTTGAAAATCTGAAATGCTTCCCACTACTTTATCCGGCTCTCGAACTGGAATCCTGAACTGATACCACGTCACATTTTTAGTGGCTCCTGAAGAGGGGTGTGTGGCGGTAGTATTGTACACTTGATTCAAGTAATTCGTTCCAATATCCGAGTTTTCAAGGTCATCAGGACGCATGCTGATTTTATATTGGTAATAGCTTTCACCCTCGCTCAAGGTGTTGTCTCTGTTTACGTCTTCAATGTCGGGTGAATTCGTACTTGTGCTGTTATAAGACAATCCTGTTTGCTCCTGTGTTGGAGAATTGCCATCCATTCCAGCATAATCTTTATACCTCACCACCACATCGGCTGAAGCATTATCTAATACGTCACTTCTAAAATACCCGTAATCATCAGCGGAAGGATCGGCAGCAATGTCTGCTGGCACAGTTCCAAAATAACTTAAGTAATCACTAAAAAAAGTAGCTTCGTTGTCGTTGGATAATCCGTCAAACCCAACATCCTGATTTAATCTTGTGTCAGGGTCGTTATCAAAAGCTGTGACAAGGTTAATTTTATTGGACACCCTACCCCAATTTGTGGTGTCAATTTCCGTGGATGCAGCTCCATCGCTTGGAAGTCCATTTTCAAAACCTTTTCGCCCATCACGCAGGATGTCTTCCGATACATTTCCTAAATGTAAATACACATCACCACCTGCTGTTGTACCTCCAACAGCACTCATGTCGCCAGTTTCGTCTAGGAAAGGACTCATTACCCAAAATTCCAAAAATTCAATGTTTTGGGTTTCAAAATCGACATTTCTAACTTGACGCATCATCCCTCCCCAACGTGATTGAGGATCATTTAAAAATCCAGTAGCAACATCGATTCCGGCGGAATTAGGCCCTCCTTGTGTATCAAAATTATATGGTCCTCTTTCTTTCGGAAAATAAGAAACATCAAGGGTTAGTAGGTTTAACGCTTCACCAATGGCCAAACTCCTATTAGGGAACAATTCACTTTGTGGAACGGTACGCATGTAGTGGTTAAACTGAATTCTTTCGTTGTCCACAATGTGGGCTGGTGTGTTGCTTTGGTTATCGTAAAACAAGGGATCTACGTTGTACCACGCCAACTTAGCACGGTTAAATCCGTAGTCTAATGAATCCGTTAAATTACCTTCTGGCCATTCACCGTTCCTGGTTTGACCTTGGGGAGTGGAAGCCAGTTTCCATGACGTCCTGTCCTTTACTGTGATGTTAATTTGACCTGCTTCAAAATCGTCAATGTAGGTGAGGGCTTCACCATCATTTTCAATAGCACTTGGTGAACCTGGAATTAACTGAGCAAATTCCGCACTTGTTTCAATTTTACTGGTGGCCTTCGTGTCTATGAATGGAATTCTATCCACCAATTTGGTTAGGTACGGACTTTCAACAGCATAGTTCGTATTCAGTCCCCAAATGGTATTTGAAATTGGTTCATCTCCTTGGTTTGTTTTGTTCCTTAATGGGCTTTCTGTCAAGTTAAAAATTGTTCCGCCAATGGTCCAATCCTTTGACACTTGATAATCCAAATGCGTTCCGAATAAGGTTTTGTTGGTTACCGCAAACAAGGAATTATTTTCTACATCCACCTTGATTGGAGTGTTCGAATTAAGGATGCTTTGGTTTAATATAGTTACCTCAGCACTGTTGTAATCCACACGATAATCAACACCCTCTACTAATTGCCTTCCTCCTGCTGTCACAGTTACTGCACCTTTTGGAATGTTAAATGCGTTCAACCTGATACTGGAACTTTTTGATTCAAAGCGAACCATGACTTTGTACCTGTTTTTGTTAGGAAACTCGTTTTTTGCTTTCCACTTTGGAACGGTGTACAGGCTGTCAAATACATACACATTGGAAACAGCATCATCATTAATTTTTGACCGCATGAAGGATCCAAAAGGTTCATTCACTGGGAAATATATTCTTCCATTTTTCAAGCGGACAGTTAAACCTTCGATGATGTCATAACGTCCATCTGGAACCGTATTGAGTTGAGGATCCAATTGATCCATGTTTAACAACTGCAACCACCTTATTGGTTTATCACCTTCATTCGTAGCGGGTAAATAGTTGATGTCATTATTAGTTTTAGGGTTGTTGTAATAAATATCAATGTCCAGAGTCGCG
>JBLIBC010000031.1:0-15842 GCA_047632015.1 Glaciecola sp. | reverse complement strand
GTCACCGGATTTGTTGGTAATTTCTTTAGGGACTAATGATACTTACAGCTCGGAATACAGTGATTCATCATTTAAGGCTCAGTATGGGTTTTTGTTGTATCAAATTAACAGGAGTTTACCAGGAGCGAATGTTATTTTAACCACTCCAGGGGACGCTCAACGTTACATGCAAAACCACATTTCAGAGAATGTAAACGCAAGAAAAATCATCATAGAATTAGCTCAAAAATACAATTGTGCTGTTTGGGATTGGTATTCCATTATGGGTGGGTCAAACTCCATTAAGGAATGGGAAAAATACAATTTATGTGCTTATGACAAGGTGCACTTGAATGATAATGGGTACGGATTACAGGGTAAGTTAATGTACAATGCGCTACTGGGAGCATATGAAAACAAAGTGAATGACAAGAGGCAAGAGTTTTACTTGATTAATCAAGGAATCAATTGGGAAAAGTTTAGAGAGCAGTTTTATCTGTTCAATAGTAAGCAGCCCTTGCTGTTTAACAGTCCTGTGTTCTGGGCAATTTTTGTTGCTTTTTTTCTGATTTATTTACTGGTGGTGAACAAGCTTAAAATGCGTTCAGTCTACTTACTGGCGTTCAGTCTTTTTTTTTATTACAAAACTGGAGGTTGGTATTTTAGTTTGTTAATATTTTCCACAATTGTGGATTATGCATTGGGCTGGAGAATTGGCAAATCGGACCATAAATATTCGAGAAAATTTTGGCTCATAATGTCGATTCTTGTCAATTTAGGATTACTAGGGTTCTTTAAATATTCCCATTTTATAGTGGGTGAAATTAATGCATATTTTGGAACTAATTTGGAAGCTGTTAACTGGTTTTATTGGTTTTCGAATAGCTATTTTGGGAGTAGTTTTGACATCACTCAAATAATATTGCCGGTAGGGATTTCCTTTTACACATTCCAAACAATGAGTTATTCCATTGATATTTACAGGCGTAAAATTGAGCCTTTAAAAAGCATTGTTGATTTTGGATTTTATGTCAGTTTTTTCCCTCAATTGGTTGCCGGTCCTATAGTTCGAGCAAGTGAGTTTATTCCTCAGATATACAAAAAGTACAGTTTAACAAAAGCACAATTTACAAAATCCACCTTATTGATTTTAGGAGGTTTGGTAAAAAAAATTGTAATTTCAGATTACATTGCTATCAACTATGTGGATCGAATTTTCGATGCTCCTTTACGATATTCAGGTTTTGAAAACTTACTTGGAATTTACGGTTATGCGTTACAAATTTATTGTGATTTCTCTGCCTATTCGGACATCGCCATTGGTATAGCGCTGTTGTTAGGTTTCACCTTGCCAGACAACTTTAATGCGCCGTATTCTGCCACAAACATTACTGAATTTTGGCGACGTTGGCACATGACACTTTCCCGTTGGCTGAGGGATTATTTGTACATCAGCTTAGGAGGAAACCGCAAAGGAAAAGTAAGGACATTGATTAATTTGATGCTCACCATGTTAATAGGAGGGTTGTGGCACGGTGCATCCATCAGGTTTATTATTTGGGGTGGACTACATGGTTTCGGGTTAGTAATACATAAACTTTATTTAAGATTATTTCCAAGATTGTCTTCAAGTAGGAATTTATTGTGGCGGCTCATTTCGTGGTTTATCACGTTTCAGTTTGTAGCCTTTTGTTGGGTGTTTTTTAGAGCCACTGACATGAGTTCTTGCTTTGACATGATGGGGCAAGTGAAAAATGTATTTTATGACTCATCTGCAGGAGAATGGACAAGCTTGCAACATTACCTCGAGGTGCTGGTGTCCAAAAAAGAGGTGCTAGTAGTGGTTACTGTTGGTTTTTTGTTGCATTGGATTCCAAAATCAATAGAGCACAAAATCCAGGCTATTATGCAAAAAATACCTGTGTTTTTTTATCCTGTAATTGTGTTGGTAGTGGCTATGCTTTTGTTTCAATTCAGTAAAGTAGAACTAAGTCCATTCATATATTTTCAATTTTAACATTTACTGATTTTAGTACAACATTTCTCGGAACGTAACCGTTGCCATATTAAACAGACACTAAACTATTGACTATGAAAAATATACTCCCCTTACTTTTTTTTATGCTTTTCATTAATGGGGTAAATGCCCAAAACGACAGTGTTTGGCACACAAATTTTGAACAAGCAAAAGCAATTGCAGCTAAAGAAAATAAACAAATATTAGTAAGTTTTAGTGGTTCAGATTGGTGTCGAAACTGTATCAGGCTGCACAAGCAATTGTTTTCCAACGAAGCTTTCATGAAGTATGCAAAGCAAAACTTAGTATTGGTGAAATTAGATTTCCCAATGCGTAAGAAAAATAAATTATCAAAAGAACAGCAAGCCCACAATGATAAATTGGCCGAAAAATACAACAAGAAAGGTGTGTTTCCTTTGGTTTTAATTTTTGATGGAGAGGTGAAGAAGGGTTCGATGAACACTAATTTACCTGCTGTTCAAGATTACATTGATAACCTTAAAAGCATTGCGAAGTAACATGATTAAACAATTACTTTTTGTGGTATTTATTTTTGGAGCAAGCGCTAATTTGTTAGCGTTTGTAGCCAAGAAAGACACTTTACTCATGGGGTCTGCTTTTAATTTTTCAGCGGTACATGATGACAAACAAGTAGCAGTTGAAGCAGTAGAATCGGCAATTATTGAAGTGGTTAGGATTGAGCAAAAAATATCGTCTTGGGATCAGGAATCAGAGACTACTAAAATTAACAACCAAGCTGGGGTCGGACCTGTTCAGGTATCAGAAGAGTTGTTTTTTTTAATAAAACGGTCAAAGAAGATTTCCACTTTGAGTAATGGATATTTTGATGTTTCTTTTGAGTCTATAAAAAAAGTGTGGGATTTTAAACAAATGAAAATTGAAATACCTACCGATAGTACGATTAAGGAATCAGTTAGTTTGATAAACTATAAAAACATCATTTTGGACGAAACTTTGAAAACAGTTTTTTTACAGCACAAGGGAATGAAAATAGGGTTTGGAGCAATAGGGAAAGGTTACGCAGCAAATCAAGCAAAAAAAATAATGGTTAGTAAAGGAATAAAATCAGGGGTTGTTAATGCTGGAGGTGATTTAACTGCTTGGGGAAAACGACCGGATGGAACAGATTGGACAGTTGGTGTGGCGGATCCAAACAACAAGAGGAATGTAATTTCTTGGCTGACAGCAAATGACATTTCAATAGTCACATCTGGGAGTTATGAAAAGTATGTGATGATTGATGGTAAAAGGTATTGTCACATCATAAACCCTAAAACTGGCTGGCCCGCGAAAGGATTAAAAAGCGTCACGGTAATCACCAAAGATGCAGAAATTGCAGATGGGTTGTCGACCACTATTTTTGTTTTAGGAGCAAGTTCAGGTTTAGCCTTGGTTAATAAATTACCGGGCGTGGAATGCATGATTATTAAAGACGACGACACCATTTTGTTTTCAAATAATGCGAAAAAGAACACAATAATTAGAGATTAATTAACCTTGTAATATCACATACTATGAGAAAGATTATAGGCTTACTATCGATAGCAATCATCATGTTTGGAGTAACTTCCTGCGCACAGGTAAAAGGATATCAAATGATGTATTTGAATGATGAGGACATGGATTTGGTTGATGGGGCAGCAGAGTCTTTTGAGCAGGGTTTTCAAACATACCGAGAGGGTGCGTCAGGAGCAAACGGAAGTAAAGTAGGAGGGGGATGCGGATGCAATTAAAAAACATTTTTATCGCGTTTGCATTACTTGTTGGTGGAATTGCCAACAGTCAAAATGGAGAGGATTCTGCGAAAGTGGATCTTGATGACATCGATGTAACATTTTTATCAAGTTACTATGAGCAAGATGGAAACCATGCTGCTGTTACCGGAGGATATGGAACAGAATATTTAAATAACATAGCTCCGTCTGTCATCATTAATTTTCCAGTTGATACGATAAGGAGTTTGTCGTTGGCAGGAGGGGTGGATTACTATTCCAGTGCTTCTAGCGATAACATTGACAATCCAACTTTAGATCCAAATCATGTTTCAGGACAGTCATCATCCGACCTCAGAGGTTATGCTACTCTTGGTTATAAAGTGAAGAATAAACAGAAGTATACTGAGAGGGGTGTTGCTTTAGGCTTTTCTCAGGAGTACGATGTGAGTTCGGGACAGATATCAAGTTCTTGGGGGAAATCATCCCAAAACAAGAACCGGTCAATTTCTTTAAAAGGGAGTTACTATTTCGACAATTGGAAGTTGATAGCTCCAATTGAACTGCGAGGACTTGCTAGTTACGAAACTAATATCAGGCACACTGGAAATTTTAGTGTTTCAGGAGTGAGTTTAATTAGCAGGAGAATGAAAGCTTCGATAACAGCTGATTTCACAGCTCAACAGGGCTTGCTGTCAACTCCTTTTCACAGGGTTTACTTTTTAGATTATATGGTGGCAAAAGTAGAAAACTTACCTAATTTCAGGTATAAAACACCTATTGGCTTGAGGATCAACTACGCCATTTCATCAGACGTTTTTCTTAGAACATTTTACAGGTACTATTGGGATAATTGGGGTGTAATAGGACATAGCTTTAAAGTGGAAATGCCAATTAAAATTAAAAAGGTATTTAAAATTTATCCATTCTACAGGTATCACGTACAAAGTGCAGTAGACTACTTTCAAAGTTATGGGAACACTTTAAGTACCAATGAGTACTATACTTCTGATCATGATTTATCACAATTTACAACCCATAAGTATGGAGTTGGAATAAAGTGGACGCCTTTTGACGGTGTTGCTAAATGGGGAACACCATGGAAAAAAGGATACAATAGTTATTTTAAATCCATGGAATTTAGGTATGCTCACTTTAACCGATCTGACGGTTTGCAAGCTGATATTTTTACTGTTGCTCTGCAGTTCAAACTAGCTAGATAAAATACTATTTGTATTCTTTTATTACGATGTTTGAGATTGGATGGTTTACTGCTATTGCGCTACTGTAGCCTTCCTTAATGTAGATCTCTTGTAAATGTAATTCCTGGTTGTCTACTACAACGGTTTCTTTGTCAACGGAAAAACTTCTTAATCCAGTTTTTATCCCTCGACCTGTAGCTTTAACACTTGCTTCTTTTTTGCTCCATGTGTCAAAAAAGAATTTTTCTGGTTCATTAGAATTGAGGTAATGTGTATTTTCTGAATCACTAAAAATCCTTTTCGCAACCCCTTCAGAATATTTTTTGATGAGCTGTACGTCAATTCCAATTTCAGCTATTTCACAAATAGCTACGCTAATTAGTTTGCCAGAATGTGAAAGGTTAAAATGTAATTTTTCCTGTTGAATAGTAGGTTTCCCATGTTGGTCTTTTGTGAAACTCCTTAAGGCATTCTTTAAAGAAAAATCTTTTTCTAATATTTTATGCAGCATCCACTTGGCGTAAAAACTAACCTTATGAGCAGGTAAGGCGCTTTCTAAATCCAAATAAAAATCTTTGTGAAGCACCTTGTTTAACTCAGTAACAGCGTCTTTACTTAGTGCTTCCTCGTGGAACTCAAACCAATATATTTTTACCTCTGCCAACTGCTGAATATGATCTAAAATGTAGCTGTAAAATTACATCAATTCCTTTGTTTTGGGAGCTTAATTTTAGGAAATTTGCAAGTTGAAATTCGCGGTATAAAACCGTCGTTAATAGGCAATTAAATGGACAAGTTAGAACAGCTTTCAAACATACGATCTGGAGAGGTTAACATATCTCAAATCACAGACTTTTTTGAAACGATAAAAGGGGTAAAGGATATTGATACTAAAGGTAGTTCGGAGCACATTGTGAAATCCGATAACTTGCGTGAGGATGTGGTGATTAATGCTAGTGCCGAGGAAAAGGAGTTGATCATGGGGAATTTCCCGGGTAAGCAAGGTAATTATTTGGTTGTCCCTAAAGTAATTCAGTAATTTCAGCAAATCATGAACGATTCTACAATACAAGAAATTCAGACAAAACTGAACAACAAAGAAATCACCTGTACTGAATTGGTACAAGAGAAGATAGCAGCAGTTAAAGCGTCTGACAAAAATGCGAATAATTCCACACTTGAAAACTTGGCTTTAAAACAAGCTGCAATTGTAGACGGAAAAATTGCAAGTGGGCAAGTGCTTTCAGGGTTGGAGGGAATTCCTTTTGGAGTAAAAGACGTTTATTTAGTCAAAGGAACAATTGCAACAGCGTCTTCGAATATTTTAAAAAATTACCGGTCACCGTACACGGCAACTTCAATTCAAAAATTGATTGACGCTGGTGCGATACCGATTGTCAAAGAAAATTGTGATCAATTTGGTCATGGATCGACCAACGAAAATTCTGTTTTTGGTCCTGTGAAAAATGCTCATGATGGCAGTAAAGTAGCAGGAGGCTCCTCTGGAGGGAGTGCTGTAAATGTGGCTACAAAATCTACGGTTTTTTCTATTGGAGGTGACACAGGTGGTTCTATTCGTCAGCCAGCTGGCTATAACCAGGTTTTCGGATTAAAGCCTACCTACGGAAGGATTTCACGTTACGGACTAATGGCTTATACGTCATCTTCGGATTGTGTAGGTCCATTTGCTAACACGGTAAAAGATGTGGCGCTGACCCTAAATGCGATGAGCGGAAAGGACGGGAAAGATCAAACCACAATTGAGTCAAATAAAATTGATTTGAATGATTTCAATAAGGATTATGACTGGAGTAACACCACGGTTGGTGTATACAAAACGTTCATTAATCATCCTTCATTGAATGCTGAGGTAAAAGCTGGATTTGACGATTTATTAAATCAACTAAAAGGAAAAGGAGTTAAAATTAAGGAGTTAGACTTTTTTGATGGGGACACTTTAACCGCAACGTATTACATCATTGCTTTAGCTGAAACAGCGTCCAATTTGTCTAGAATTGATGGAATAGCTTATGGTAACAGAGCCATGGATAAAGATAATTTGGTGTCTACTTATTTGGACACAAGAGGGGAAGGATTCAGTGAGGAAACTAAAAAGAGAATCATTGCTGGAAACCAAGTGTTATCAGTTGGTTATTCTGATGAAATTTATAAGAAAGCCTTGGAGGTAAGGAAAGGGATTGAAGCAAAATTTTCGAATGATTTTGAAGAGGTTGATTTTGTGCTTTCGCCAGTTTCACCATTGCTTGCCCCTGCAATAGGAGATTCAATGAAGGACCCATTGACTATGTATTTGTCGGACATGTATACAGTTGGATTTAGTTTAGGAGGTTTGCCAACGTTGAGTGCGCCATTTGTGGTTCCGAACAATGTTCAAATAACAGCAAAAAAAGGCGCGGACGAATCGATATTAAAATTTGCTTACGCTATTGAGCAAAGCTTGTAATAGAATTATACCAGAAGAAATGAGCAAAGAAAAAAGCCTAGAAGTGAGTATAGATCAAAGAATTGAAGAGTTAGGGTACGAGGTGGTAATTGGACTAGAAACACATGTTCAATTAAACACTAAAACAAAGTTGTTTTGTTCCTGCGATAACAAGGAATCAACTACTCCTAATGAAAATATATGTTCAGTTTGTACTGGTCAAATGGGAACATTGCCAGAGTTAAACAAAGCTGCTATTGAGAAGTCGGTAATTTTAGGAAAGGGACTTGATTCAGAAATTAACAACTTAGTGAGTTGGGATAGGAAGCATTATCAATACCCGGATTTACCGAAGAATTTTCAATTGACTCAGTTAGATTATCCGGTAATTGTAGGAGGGAAAGTAAAGTGTTTTAGGGATGATAAATCGTCTTTTGTAGTTGATTTAGAGAGAGGGCATTTGGAGGAGGATGCAGGGAAATTAGTACACACTGATAAATATTCATTGGTTGATTACAACCGATGTGGAACACCACTTGTGGAAGTGGTAACTACTCCATGTATTCATAAAGTAGCCGATGCGGAAGTCTATGCTAAGTACATTCAAAAAATTGCTCGTCATTTAGGTGTTTCAGATGCCAACATGGAAAAGGGGCAAATGAGATCGGATGTTTCTATTTCGTTAAGGAAAAAAGGGACCAATGATTTAAATCCAAGAACGGAAATAAAGAATTTAAACTCATTTGCTTTCATGACTAAAGCTGCGACTGAAGCAGTGACAAAGCAATTGAATCATTACGAGGAGCATGGAACGCCTTCGCAGGAACAAGTTACTGCTCAATGGGATGATGATGCTCAAGTTACAAGAGTAATGCGTACCAAAGAAGATGCTGAGGATTATCGATATGTACGTGAACCAGATATTCCATGGTTAGATATTTCAGAATTGGCTAAAAAAACTAAAGTGGATGTGACTTATTTACCGAGTGTGGTAGAGGAGGAGCTTATTGAAGGTGGAATTGATGCTAAGGACGCTAAGTTTTTCTCGGCGGACAAAGAACGTTCAAGAATTGTTATAGAATTAAATAAAGGTATTGATGATATTAAGCTGGTTGCGACTGTATTAATGAATAACATCAAGCCAGAGCATTATGTTCACTTTACGGAATTGGCACCTTTTCAAGCTTTGTTGAAGGAGTTTAAAAATGCTGTCATTCCTGTAAATATTGTGAAGGACGGGTTTCAACAATTATTCAAAGACATCAAATTTGATTACACAGCGTTTATAGTTACAAACACGGTAAGTGATGAGCAAATTGATGCTGCTGTTGCCGAAGTGATTGCTGCTAACCCAGATGTGGTTGCTGCAATTCAAGGAGGTCAACAAGGTCATGTGGGGAAACTGATGGGGCCTACTATGGGTAAGACTGGTAAAGGAGTTTCAGGGAAGGTATTGCGAGAAAAATTATTGGCTGCTGCGATGGGTGGTGGAGATTCGGTAGCCGCTGAAACAGTGATTTCCGAAAAGGTAGCTGGTGTAACTAAAGAAGCTAAAAAGCGCGACTTGAATGATGAAACACCAAGTAAATTTAAAGACATTATAGTAGTTAAAGATCATTACAGAACACATAGAATTCCAGAAGTATCTATTGACAATTTAGGTCAGGAAATAACTTTAGGGGGATGGATTGCAAGTATCAGGGATCATGGAGAGTTAGTTTTTATTGATTTACGTGATGCATCGAATGAAGTGTTTCAAGTGAAATTGACAAGAGAATTTATCAGCGACTTAGATGATTACGCTAGGTTAAAAGATGAATCGGTAATTGCTGTTTCAGGAAAAGTGATTGAACGTGCTGCTGATGATGTTAATCCAAACACAAAAACAGGGTCTATCGAATTGGTAGCCTCTTCAATTGACGTACTGAACGTAGCTAAAAATCTTCCGTTTGAAATCAAACGTGCTGATAAAACGGCTGAGTCTGTTAGAATGGAGTACAAGTTTTTGGATCACAGGAATTCAGCAACTAAAAAGGCAGTAATTAACAGGCATAAAGTAATTAAATTAGTCCGTGATTTATTGGACGAAAAAGATTTTATAGAGATTGAGACACCTATTTTATCAGGAGGAACGGACGAGGGAGCAAGAGAGTTTTTAGTACCATCGAGAGTACATAAAGGGAAATTTTATACACTTCCTCAAGCGCCACAGCAATACAAACAAATGTTGATGGTGGGTGGTTTTGAAAGGTATTTTCAAATAGCGAGGTGCTTCAGGGATGAAGATTCTCGTGGAGATCGTCAACCTGAATTCACGCAAATGGATTTAGAAATGTCATTTGCTTCAATGGACGACATCATCAAATTGAACAGTGATTTATTGGTGAACGTGATCAAGACAGTTTATGCTAAAAGTAAGTGGCAATTGAAACCTTTCATCACCATTACTTATGCTGAATCCATGGAGAAATATGGGTGTGATCGTCCTGATTTGCGTTTCGGTTTACCTATGAAAACCATTACTGAGGTAGTGGCTGATACGTCTTTTCAAGTATTCAGAAACCCAATTGAGGCGGGAGGAATTGTGAAGAGTATCAAAGTGAAAAAGGAGGAGATGGGAGGTCAACGTTTGTCAAAAGGACAAATCGAAAAGTTGACGTTATTAGCGCAGTCTCATGGTTTAGGTGGGCTAGCTTATATCATAGTGAATGAAAACGATTTACAATCTCCAATTATTAAGTTTTTAGGTGAAGACATAGCGGCCAACATTATTAAAAAAATGGAGGCTGAAATAGGCGACATTGTTTTCTTTTCAGCAGCTGATAAAGGAACAGCGAACAAAGCGCTTGATGCAGTACGTCAGGAATTAGGAGCAATGTTGAATTTGATTCCAGCCAACGTACTACAACCTGCTTGGGTAATTGATTTTCCTCAGTTTGAGCAAAAAGATGATGGAGGGTGGACGTTCTCGCACAATCCGTTCAGTATGCCAAAAGCAGAATTCATTGAGCAGCACATGAAAGGTGAAGATCCTGAAAGTATCATAGCTCAACAATATGACATCATATTGAATGGTTACGAAATTGGAGGAGGTTCAGTGCGGGCGCATCGAGGTGATATTCTTGAGGCTACTTTTAAAATCATGGGCTATAACCACGATGAAATGTTAGCCTCTGTTGGAAACGTTTACAATGCTTTTGAGTACGGAGCACCGCCACACGGAGGAATAGCTTGGGGACTTGACAGGTTATTAATGATCCTTGAGAAAAAGGAGTCCATACGTGAAGTAATGGCTTATCCTAAAACTGGTTCTGGAGAGGATTACTTGTTCAATGCTCCATCAAAATTATCAGCTAAAAAGGTAGCTGAAGCAAATGTGAAAACAATTGAAGACTAGGACAGTTTAATTTTTTTTGAATATAAAAAAAGCTTGTGTATCAATTGATACACAAGCTTTTTTGCATTGTTAACCTTGATGAAATGTCTAATTCAGTTTTATAAATTTTATTTTTTTCAAGATATCATCCGATTTTACTTGCAAAAAGTAAACTCCTGCTTTCAAGTTATTTCCAAATGTCATTTTATTTTTTGAAACATTAAAGCTTGCAATGATTTCACCGTTCACGTTGTAAATCGAAGCAGTACTGCCAATTAATGAACTTTCCGCAGCAATTGTAAATTCATTTTTACTAGGGTTGGGATAAAGCAACAGGTTGTTGCTACTCACATCAAAAGCAGATGTTATAATACAACTACTGTGTCCAGCATCAATAACTGCATATGCAGGAACCCGATCACATGTATTACCCGTGACAACCACTAAATTAGTGAATACTCCATAATGACCTGATGCTATGTAAGCTCCACCTGAAGGAGATCCCCAATCCCAATATGCATTTCCTTCTATCGAAATAGTTCCGGCAACTGAGTAATCTGCTGTGGATGCGGTTTCCACATTTATTTTACTTACCGAACCTACTGTGTTTAAATAGTAAGTGCCTGGACTTAATGTAAATCCTAAAGACAGTGTTGAAACTCCTGATATTGATGTAAAGGTTTTAGTTTTCGCTACAGTTGTACCATCGCTTTGTACCACATTAATCGTCACTGCTGACCCATCAGCATCAATTGTCACTTCCTTTAAAGTCAGTTCTTGTATCACTACGAATTTGGTTCCATATACACTTGTTTGATGCCATGCTCCATTCAAAGTGGATTTCATCGTGGTGTTTTCCGTAGAACTTACTCCAGCTGGTTGAACCCAATAAGTTGTGTTGCTAGTTATTGAAGGGCTATACGTTGTTCCTGTATTTAGTGCTGATCCACCGGTTGATACATTAAACCAATCAGCGGACGCTGAAGAGGTTAAATTTGCAATTCCCGATTCACAAATGGTATCCGATGTCACCGCTGGTAGCAAAGAAGTGACAACTACATTGTCACTTACATCTGAACATCCAGATGCGGAGACTGTTACTTCGTATGTTCCAGCTTCTGATACGAGATATGTTGTTGAGGTAGCTCCCGAAATTGTAGCTCCATCTTTTTTCCATAAATAAGTTTGACCTGCAGCAGATTGCCCAGAATTAAGTGTAGCTGTTGTCGGTGAGCAAAGCTCGACAGCTGAACCTAGCTCAACTGTTCCAATAGCACCAGTAATGACTGCGCTGTTGGAATTAAAACAAGACCCTTCGTGAACTTCAACAGTGTATGTTCCTGAAGAAGTTGCAGTATACGTAGTAGCACTAGCACTTCCTGAAACCAGCGTTGCCCCATCTTTTTTCCAAGTAAAAGTTCGGCCAGAGGATGTGGACACTGATGAGTTTAAGACCACAGATGAACTTCCGCAAATACTTTGTTCTGAACCAAGATTTGGAGATGGTGCTGAACACAAATAAGGATCCATTGCTTCTCTCATACAGGATTGAAGACTGTATTCGTCCGTCCTGTCTTGGCTCAATTCCCATGTCCATATTCCAGCACCACCATACGTATTCATTATTAAATCAGTTTTTTGTTGGATCACTGGACATGAGTTATAGTCATAACCATCTTTTAAACCATCTGCATCATTATAATATCCAGCTGGATCAAAGTCCGAAAAGTAATCGTACGTACTGTAACTAGAATAAAAAGGGATTGCTAGTACAAATTTAGATTGCGTTGCGGCCATTCCTGTTGCTGTACCACCACAAGTTGTGGCTAATCCAGTAGTCCATTTTTGCAGTGCTCTTTCGGCAACAACATAGGACGAGTGATGATCCGCATCACAAACGCAACAGGCTCCTCTAGAGTCAAATGCCATAATGTATATGTAGTCTGAGGCGTCCATTGTACTTGAATTGATACCATCAGTATTCCAAACTAAAGGGGCAACAGCAATTGATATTTCAATTGTTCTTCCCATTGTCGCGGAAAGTGTATTGATTGTCGTTCGAAGTTCAGTCATCATTAAACCTAAGTTCGTAGCATCACTTCCTGAAGGGAATTCCCAATCAATGTTAACTCCGTCTAAGTCATTACTTTCAATAAAAGTAGCTACGCTATTAACAAAACTTGTCCTTAAAGAAGCTGATCCTACAATGATGGAAAAATTTCCTGAATGATTTTTACCTCCGATACTTATATGAACTTTAGTTCCTGCAGCATGGCCATTAGTAACTAGCGGAGCGAGAATTGTTGCTTGTGCTCCAGCGGTTGTAGTTGATATGTTACCACTTGCATCGGGGCTTATAAATGCATAGAATATATCGGTTAATTTGTCATATTTAACTTTATTTAGTAGGGACGGGTCAACCCAGTCTGGGAAAAAACCAGAAACTTTTTGCGCTTGTGTAGGGTTAATAGTTAAAAAGAGAAGGAGTGTTAAAAGGATTTTTACTGTAGTTTTCATAGAGCGTATTTTTTAAAAGTGTGTTGGTAAATTAATAGTACTGCAATGTATCTTTATGGAGGTGGATTTCAAAGAAATTCGCCTGTCATCATCCGGACATTTCACATTTTACTCACTTATTGACAGCTTTTCCGACAATAAAAGAGCAGTTTTTAATTACTCAACGGATTTGCGTATTTTTTGATTTCGTCAAGTCCAATGTTCATCTCGGAAAAAATGATGAGTCGTTCCATGACGTTTCGAAACTCCCTGATGTTTCCTGTCCAATTAAATTCTTGAAGCGCTTCGATTGCTTCGTTGTCAATTGCTTTTTCAGGAACCCCATGTTCTTGACAAATTTGTTTAATGAAGTGATCCGCAAGTAAAGGGAGGTCCTCTTTACGATCGTTCAACGACGGGTTTTTAATTACCACGACACTCAGTCTATGGTATAAATCTTCTCTGAAGTTTCCGTTAGCAATTTCCTGTTTTAGGTCTTTGTTGGTTGCAGCAATAATTCGGACATCTACTTTAATTTCCTTTTCGCCTCCAACCCGAGTTATTTTATTTTCTTGAAGTGCTCTAAGCACTTTAGCTTGAGCGGGTAAACTCATGTCACCAATTTCGTCCAAAAACAAGGTGCCTCCATTTGCCATTTCAAATTTACCTTGACGTGTTTTTATGGCGGAGGTAAATGCTCCTTTTTCATGACCAAATAATTCGCTTTCGATAAGTTCTGACGGAATTGCCGCACAATTAACTTCCACCAAAGGTGATTTTGTTCGGCTACTTTTTAGGTGTATTTGACGAGCAACTAATTCCTTTCCAGACCCATTTCCTCCATTGATTAATACTCTTGCGGTTGTTGGAGCCACTTTGTCAATCATTTCAAACACCTCTTTAATGGCTTTTGATTCGCCAATAATGTCATTGTTTACTTTTTTGGAAAGCTTCTTTTTCAAGATTTTAGTTTCGTGAATTAAATCACCTCTTTCCAATGCGTTTCTTACTGTGACAAGTAACCTGTTGAGATCTGGTGGTTTAGGTAAAAAATCAAAAGCTCCTTTTTTTAATGCTTCCACTGCTGTTTCAATGGTGCCATGTCCTGAAATCATTACCACAGCCGGTGCGTGATCTAACTTTTGAAGTTCTTCTAGTACTTCCAGCCCATCCATTTTAGGCATTTTGATGTCACAAAGAATGACATCGTATTCGTTCTTTTTTGCCAATTCTAATCCATCTGGGCCATTTTCAGCTTCGTCAACTTTGTATTTTTCAAACTCTAAAATTTCCAATAAAATTTTTCGAATTGGTTTTTCATCATCTATTACTAATATTTTTGCCATCTACTAATTTGCTAATTGTTGTTTTTGGTTATGTTCATTGTCATCTATTTTCAATGGTATCTCCTCTTTACTAACGTTAACTTCCATTTGGGGTCAGTTGTTTTCCCTCTGGTCCGTTGTTTGGATCCCGATAACTATCGGGATGATCCTCGGTTGATAAAGTCCATGATGACTCCCTCCTTTAAAGCATACTTAGAAAGTTCGAATTTTGTTACATTAAAAGTCCTTAAAATGTAATTTGTCAAAATCGATCCGACTACAATCATTGGTGCTCGTTGTTTAATAAGTCCTTTAAGTTCAAGGCGTTCCTCCAATGTGCTTTTTAGTAAATCATTGTGAATGTGAAAGAATTTTTTAATGTCGAATAAGTATTCAGTGGGGCTGTCAATCATGTCGTCATTGTCTTCGATGTGCATAATGATAGTAGCAAAACTACTAAAGGCACCAGAACATCCAATTAAACCTGCGAATCCGAATTTATTTACCGCATCTAACAGAGGTTTTAAAATTTCTTGTATGTGGTCTTCAATAGCAACTACTTCTTCTTTTGAAATGGGGTTTGATTTGTGAAATCCTTCAAATAGTCTTGCTGCGCCAACTTCAAAGCTTTGTTTCCAAAATATTTTGTCCTCGTTACATATAATGAATTCGGTACTTCCACCGCCGACATCCATAATTAGCATGTTTTCATAGGTGGGTTGGATGGCTTGTTTTGCCCCTAAATAAATGTATTCCGCTTCTGTGTTGCCATCGATGACTTCAATTTCTAAGTGTAAATTTTGCTTTACGGTAGTGACAAAATTATTACCGTTTGCAGCATTCCTGATGGCTGATGTGGCTATGCATATTATCCGATCGCAACTCATAGATGTTGCTTTTTCCTTGAACCTGGCCAATGTGTTTAGCCCTCGTTGAAAAGCATCGTCTTGGATAATTTTAGAATTAATGCCTCCTTTACCTAGTTGAACAAACTCTTTAGTAACGTACTTGGCTCTGAATGATTTGCCTTCAATACTTGCTATAAGTAAGTTAAAAGTATTAGTTCCAAGGTCAATAACTGCGACGTTCATGTATGAGTTTAGTCAGATAGCGATTAAAGCTACAATATACACAAACCACTTAGCTTTTCGTTTCTTCAACTAGCTCTTTTTTTTCATTACCTTTCGTTTAGAAATTAATAGATAGCATGAAGTTATGTTTGGATTTTAGCCTTGTTGCGGAAAAAAAACAGCTTTTAAAGAGAAATTAAA
>JBLIBC010000030.1:0-15892 GCA_047632015.1 Glaciecola sp. | reverse complement strand
TATCAAATACATTAATGCAATTATCAGTGAAAACCAAAATTACTCCACAAGCCACCTGACCTAAAAACTTGAGCACTGGACGTGTATTGTAGGCATCGTCAGCTAGTCCAATTAAAAACCCCAGACTAGTTGCTATCAATACTCCAAAAAATAACTGATCTGGTGCTTCTGGATTAAGAGTCTCTGGATTAGGAGTAAAAGAGGTGTACAACGCAAATGAAACTAAGAATACAATGTAAAAAGAAATCCCGCCAAATGCTGGTTTAGATGTGCTACCCCAACGTATAATTGCCCCAGCACCTTTACTATTTTTAGTACCCAATGTTCCTGAAAACTTAACAAACAGCCCGTTTATTAAATAGGAAAAGACAAAAGTAAATGCAAAAAAAAGAATGTGTTGCATGGTGCTACTATTTTCAACTGTTGGTTTAACTGTTGGTTTAACTCTATGATTAGAATAAATACTGATTTTTATTCTAACCAATACTTAAATGTTCGGAATGCAAAAGTAGTTGTTTTTCTATTTAAAACAAACCTTTTAAATCAGAAAAACCACCACCTCCCTTGTCTTTTCTGAAACCACAGGCGCATCCCAATTAATTTTCAAAGAATGATCGCTCTATTTAGAAATTCTTGTGCTACTCTTTTCTTAGCAACCTTGCTAATCCAGTCCTCTTCTTTTCTACAACATCTTCATAATAGCCTGAGGAATAACCGTATCCGTAGCCGTAGCCATAACTGTAGCCGTAGCTGCTAGTATTTTCTACTCCATTTAAAATAACTGATAAGTTTTTTATTTTCTCCGTTGTTTTCAAATCTGATATGTTATTCAAAAAGAACTTTTTAGAAACACCTGCTCGCAAGACATAAACCGGGTAATCAGCACTTTGTAATATAGGGAATGCATCAGTCACAATACCAACCGGAGGATTGTCAATAATCACGACGTCATAGTTCGATTTTAATTCTTCAATTACCTCAACCATTTTTTTGCTAAGAATCAGCTCCGAAGGGTTTGGAGGAATCGGTCCTGCGGTTATAAAATCAAGGTTAGCAATGGAACTTTTTTGAATTACGTCTTTCAATTCTGATTTTCTAATTAATACAGAACTCATTCCTTCCGCATTTTGCACGTTGAAGCCCAGATGAATTTTTGGCTTTCTTAAATCTAAATCAATGATGACAACCTTTTTTTCAGAAAAAGCAATTATCCCACTTAAATTCATTGCAACAAAAGTCTTACCTTCTCCAGAAACTGTACTCGTTACAGCAATCACTTTAGAACCTTCATCACTTGACAAAAATTGCAAGTTCGAACGAATCGATCGAAATGCTTCTGACATCAAAGACTTTGGGTTCTTATTCACTAATAATTGAGAAACAGGCATTGCTCCTTCATAAGAAGGAACCATTCCCAAAGTCAAAATATCGGGGTGTTTTGCAATGTCTTTTGCACTAGAAATAGTATTATGTAATAGGTACTTGATCAACATTATAATTAACCCCAAAGCAACCCCTCCCCCAACTAAAAAAAGATAAAAGTCAAACTTATTTGGATAAATTGATTCAGACGGAACTTTAGCCGCAGCAATTATCTCGCTGTCAGCAACATAACCAGACCTAACCATTTCATGCTCAGCCTTTTTAGTAAGTAATTTTTCAAAATACTTCCTGTTAATTTCATACATCCTTAATAGATGTAAATAATCTTTATCAAACGAAAAATTTCCTTCAGCACCTCCATCAACCCCTAAGTACCCTTTTTTCCGCCTTTCAATTTCCAAAAGGTTTTTTTCTTGCTCAAGGATAAGTTCTGAAACAATGTCACGTAAATCTTGTTTTTCAAGATCAATTTTAAAATCAATTTCTTTTAATTCATAGCTCGTTTCTGCTACCTTAAACGCTTTATTCCTTTTTAAGGAAAGTAATGATTTCAAATTACCAGTAATTGAACTCAAATATTTACTATCATTAACTGTTATAATTTTAGCGTAAAACGGGGCGCCAGTTATATCGCTTTCTAATACTGATTTAAAATCATTTAACTCTGCAAGACTTTTGAGCGTTAACACTTTTTCTACCTTTATTTTCTCAATAAGCTCTCCAATTAATTTAACCCCCCCATTACTTCTCTCTAATATCCTGTACGGTTCCAATAGCCTTTCATAATACCTGATCCTAGCATCAATCTTATTAATTTGATCATTGGTGAAAGAAATCATTTTGTTTGCCCCTTCTTTCTTCTTTTCAACATTGAATATTAAAAATTGTTTAGCAAGTGCATTAGCCAAGTCAGCAACTTTATTGGCAGAATTCCCTGTAAATTTGACACGTATCGTTTTTGCGTTTACATCAACTGCTTTAACATCCAACAATCGAAAATTGTCATTCACTACATGCTCTCTTGAGTTGACCACAAAGTAAAATTTGTTACCTACACCAACCAGCTGACTTACTACTGAAGGAGATACCACTAATTTCAATTCCATCACCGGTAAGGAAACCCACTGATTTAATGGAGTTATTTTTGAAAAGATTGAATCTCCAATTTGATAATGAACAACAGCACTTTCATTTGAAACAAACTCCACATTAATCGGTACTTGAAATATCGCTTTATCCTTAATTTGGTGCTTAATTTGAAACTCCGAGAGTCTATAGTTTTCAGTATTCATGAACTTACCTCTGGTATAATAACTGATATTCAAAGGCAAATGATCTGTGGAATTTTCAAAAAGCTTTAATGATTTCAATCGGGTAATTTCTCCTATGATATTTGACTCATAAATGTCTTCGTACTGGATAACATTCCTCATCTCGTTTTTGTCATCTAGTTTTACAATAGCTGACGACTCATACACAGGCTTAGAATATCTCAGACTAATATAAGCAATGACAAACCCTAACACTGGAAGGATTATAATCCAAAAAATGTTTTTTCTGAATATTGCTATAGCAAGACCCAAATCAAACTCATCATTTATAAAAGAAGACTTTTGAGGTTCCATTAATTACTAGGATTGAATACTGAATACACCAACAGAGAGGTTGTTAACACACTAAGTAAATTTAACACATCACTTGTTATTATCGAAGCGTAATTAATAAATGGCTCGATATACACTATATCACCCGCTAACATGGTGAGTTCAGCTTTTTTCATTCCTTCAATAGTTGACAAGTCAATTAAATACACTTGAGGATCTTTTAAATCACCTCTTATAATTTTAATTTTACTTGCATTACTTTGTAAAGGCATACCTCCAGAACTAGCAATAAAATCAAACAACGTTGTGTTTTCATTCTTTAAAATATGAATACTTGCCTGTGATATCCCACTAAACACAAAAATTCTTCTATTATTAATTTCTGCCACAACAAATGGTGATTTGAACTCGCTTTCTAACAATTTTTCAAAATACGACTCTAAACTTTCCAGCGTTAAACCAACTACTTTAACTTTTCCTATAATTGGAACTTTCACCGTACTATCCGACCTTACTTTAAACGAATTATTTCTCTCTCTTTCAGCTACATTCCCCCTATTTTGACTTGTCCCACTACCTCCTGTCAACGACATAAAATTATATCCATCATTAGCATACATGTCCACTCTAATTACATCATCAACAGCAATAGTGTACTTTCCAAGTAACTTCTCTCGGTCAAAGGAATCATATTTATAATCTAAAGGTGTTTTAAACATTTTACCTTTTGTAACAGACATAATTGAGCAGGAGCTAAAACTCAAAGTCACAACAACTAACAAAGTAATATTTACAATTATTCTCATACTATTTATTCAATAATTCTCTATATAATATTGCCATATCATTGGCTAAACGCTCAGCACTAAATCTATGCTGAACAAACTCCCATCCTTTCTGCGTCATTTTAGCACGTAAATCATCATTCTCCAGCAAACATAATAGATTTTTCGCATATGCTTGCACATCCCCTACTTCACTTAGCAACGCCGTCTCACCTTCTAACACGATATTTCCTATCCCCCCAACATTGGTAGTTACTATCGGATTACTTGCTGCTTGAGCCTCTATAAGGCTTACAGGAGTCCCTTCGTTTAAACTACTCAACGCCACGATATCTAAACCCGCATTCACGTAGTCAATTTCAGTAATCCATGATGTAAAAATTAACATCTTATTACTGTCCTTAAAATTACTGACGCAAGTTGTTAACCCGAGTTGCCCCGCCTTTTGAACTAGCACTTCTTTGTCCTCACCATCACCAATAATAAAAACTTTAATTTTTTTACTTGTTTCATTAGCCACCAAACTTATTGCCTCAAGAAACAGGGGGTGATTTTTAACAGGAACAAGCCTACCTATTATTCCAATTGCTATTTCGTCTTCTGCTACGTTATAATCTGCTCGAAACTGTTTTCTTTTAACTTCACTGTATTTCCTAAATTTTAACAAATCAAAACCTAAAGGAATCACTTTAATTTTATCAAGAGGTGCTATTTTGTGATCGATGCCTAACTCCTGCTTTTGCTTTTCTGAAATAGCAATAATTTGAGTGCTTTTTTTAGACAATACACGTTCAATATTTTTAAACAATCCTGTTTTTATCTTGTTAAAATAAGAATGAAAAACGTGCCCATGAAAAGTATGTAAAATCACTGGAACCCCACAAGATGCAGCTGCAAGTCTTCCTAAAGTTCCAGCTTTGGAAGCATGTGTATGAACTACATCTGGCTTGAACTCTTTAATGAGTTTTTTTATTTTTTTGTACGCCTTAATGTCATCACCAATATTAATGGCACGTCTCATTTCGGGAATAATAACAGGTTTTAACCCTAGTTCCTCGAGAATAAAATCAGAACCTAACTCACTATCATCAATTTCACCACCTACCAATAATGTCTCAAAATCAGCAGGTAAATACTTGGACAAGTACGCTACATTGTATGTAGGTCCACCCAAATTAAACCTATTTATGATCCTTAATACTTTAATCATGTGCGCTAATTAAACTGTAAAAGTATCAAAAAAATTAAAGCATACTGTTCAATTTCATCAATAGTACAGCGAAAATAAATTGATTGTTGTAAAAAAAAGTGATCACTAAATTTCGTAACTTTAATGTGCCTATGCTTAATGACATGAAAACAACACTGAATATTTTATTACTTTCCTTTTTCATACTTGCTTTAAGCTCGTGTCTAACTAAGAAAAAACAAAAATGTAATGACTGTCCAACTTTTGGACAAAAAACAGCTGTCACCACTGATGTCAATCACTATTAGTTCCGAAATAACTTCTTGGATTAACCATAAAATTAGCGAAGAAAACATTCGTTTCAAGATGGTAAAGGCAAGAAAAAGAAAACTAGGTGATTATCGGTTCAACCCAATTACTAAAGAGCATCAAATTACTATTAACAGTGGTCTTGAAGAAAGTTTGTTTTTTTTGACATTCATTCACGAACTAGCTCATAAAAAGACTTTTGATAATTGGGGAAGAAGAATCCAACCGCACGGACAAGAGTGGAAAATATGCTTTCAAAATTTACTAATTGAAGGGTTGAAGGTGAGTTCAAATCCTGATGTCCAACAACTACTAAAGGCAAGCGCCTTAAAACCACGTGCTAGAATTCATATAAAAGATGAATCATATACTGGTTTAACTGTCGCTAACTTAAAAACGAATGACAACTTTAAACTTAACAACTCAAAGGTAATTTACACTTTAAAGGAAAAGCGAAGAAAGCGTTACAATTGCATTGCAATAATGACAAATAAAAAATATTCTATTTCGCCAGATGCGCAAGTAACTAAATGTAATTGATACCTTTGAAAAAACATTTCATTTTATGAATGACAATTACACTGTAATAATGGCTGGTGGCGTAGGAAGTAGGTTTTGGCCAATGAGCACAACAGCCACTCCAAAACAATTTTTAGATGTCCTTGGAACCGGAAAAACATTACTGCAATTAACGTTTGACAGGTCAGTAAAACTGTGCAAAACAGAAAACATATACATCGTAACAAATAAAGAGTACGAAGAGATAGTTGCTAGTCAATTACCTGAACTACCAAAAGAGAATATATTATTAGAACCATGCAGACGAAACACTGCTCCATGCGTAGCTTATGGTTGTTACAAAATCCATAACAAAAATCCAAATGCAAAAATATTAATTGCCCCGTCAGATCATTTAATACTTGACGAATCAGCATATTTGAAAGTAATTAACGAGGGATATAAAGCAAGTGTAAATAACATTTTAGTTACTTTAGGAATTAAAACAACTCGACCTGATACTGGTTATGGATACATTGAGTCTTCCAAAGAAAAGCTTGAAGGGTTTAGTGATTTTAGCAAAGTAGCTCAATTCACGGAAAAACCTCAAATTGATAAAGCTAAAGTGTTTCATGCTGACGAAAGTTATTATTGGAATTCTGGCATGTTTATTTGGAGTGCAAAAGCCATCATAAATTCATTTGAGCAGAACTGTCCCTCATTACATGAAATTTTTTCCAAGGGAAACAATGTTTACAATACATCTTCAGAAGACGAATTTATTGCGCAAACCTACAATAATTGTGAAAGCATATCAGTTGACTATGCCATCATGGAAAATGCTCAAAATGTATATGTTCTTCCTTGTGATATAGGATGGACTGATTTAGGGACATGGGGATCATTACATGGCACAATAGAAAACGACAACAATAACAACGCTATTCTTGGAAAAAACGTCATTCAATATGACGCTAACAATAACATGATAGCCAACACTGAGGAAAAACTAATGGTTATCCAAGGATTGCAAAATCACATTGTAGTGAATACTGATAAAGCTTTATTGATTTGCGAAAAAGACAATGAGCAAATGATTAAACAATTTGTCACCGATTTAGGTCAAAATAAAATATATAAAAACCTCATTTAAATGCTTTTAGCCATTGACGCGGGAAATACGCAAATGAAAATGGCCGTTTTTAAAAACGACAAAATACAGGATAGTACTTTTTTACCGTACGATGACAATGCGTTTGAAGACAAACTAAAGCAATGGTTATCAAAGGACATAATTAAAGTAGGAATTGTGAGTGTTAAAGAAAATTCATTTCACGAAACAATTAAGGGTTACACAAAGCTTGTTGTTTCAAGAATTGATCTGACTTACAATTTTCCTTTCCAAATTAAGTACACCACTCCTGAAACTTTGGGGCTTGATAGAATAGTTGCATGTATAGGAGCTTACTCTTTGAATAATTATGAAGGTAATTTGATGGTGATTGATGCTGGGACTGCTATTACCTATGACATAGTAAACAAGCAGCAACAATACCTAGGAGGAGCGATTTCTCCTGGTGTGCAAATGAGAAGTAAAGCTTTGAATCATTTCACTGCTAATTTACCACTCGTGGAACAAAGCAAACGAACACATGACCTTATCGGAAACAACACAATAAACTCAATAAAATCAGGGATTGTAAACGGAACGAGATTTGAAATCAAGGGCTGTATTGACGAAATTAAGACAAGCCATCCCGGAGTTAAAGTTTTTTTAACAGGTGGGGATGCATTTTTTTTTGAAGACGCTTTAAAAAGTAGCATCTTTGCCGAACCAAATTTAGTACTAATTGGAATTAACGAATTAATGAAAACTAATGCTTAGAATATATAAACTCTGCCTCCTCAGTCTCATGTGCTTAAATGCACTTAGTCAAGGAAACTCTCCTTATTCTGAATTAGGAATCGGTGGTATTTCAAATTCAAACTTCCAAAGCAACTTTTCAACTGGAGGACTAAGTACCACTAACAACAGTAAAAACTTTATCAATCCTGACAATCCAGCGTCTTATGGGAAAATCAAATACACACTTGGGGAAACTGGATTATTTTATTCCAATAACAATTATAGTGATTCCACAGGTATTGGCACTAAAAGCAGCTTTAACTTAGGCCATTTTGGATTTGCATTTCCAATTTTATCTAATATGGGAGTTGCTTTAGGAATTATGCCATATTCTAAAATGGATTACAATTACAGCATCAGTGATGTCAACCAGGACAATTTAGGGATTAGACGGGAATTTAAAGGAAAAGGAAATTTATCCCAATTATTTTTGGGAACTGGGTTTACCATTAAAAACTTTTCTTTTGGTTTGAATGGAAAATACATCTTTGGCGAACAAACAAAGGCAGAGCATCTTGAGTTTTTGAGTGACGATTTTACCAACATCAGAAGTCAAGAAATCACGCTAGTTCGAGGTTTTACTGCACAAGCCGGAGCCATTTATGAATTTCCAATTGGTGAAGAACATAAATTGAAACTAGGAGGTACATTTAATTTAGGGAATGATATTTCAGCAAACAAGTACCAAGTTATCAATAACTATTCTACTACTACTGTGGATGTAGAAGATGAAATAATTAGTGTCGAAAACCATGCCGAAGGCACCGTTTTATTAAATACTGAAAGTGACCCTACCGAGCAAGACATTACATTACCTCACGAATACAAGGCGGGAATCTCATTTTCTAAAAATGGACAATATTACGTTGGCCTTGACTACAAAAATACCGCATGGGACTTGCTTAAAATTGGAGGGATTTCACAAGGGATGGCAAGACAACAAAGTATAATACTAGGAGGAGAATACGTTCCTAACATTGACGCAAAAGGAATCGAAAATTACTTTAAATCCGTAATATATAGGGCTGGTGTAAATTACGGCCATTCAGCAATTATAGCAAATGGTGAGCAATTACTTGAGTATGGCATCAAATTTGGATTAGGTTTCCCGCTGAAGAAGTACAAATATGAATCAGAAAAATTCGGATCCTATTTATTTACTTCAATTGGATATGACAGGGTAAGTGCAAGTAATCCAGGTTCAATTTCCGAGCACTATTTCAAAATTAACTTCTCAGTTATTTTGAATGATAAATGGTTTGTGAAACGAAAATTTGATTAAAAATGAAAAACTTTAAAAACGGAAAATACTGCTTTTTTTTACTCGTGATGTTTACTTGTATCTCAAGTATCAAAGGACAGGAAAGTTACGGCGACAATCCAGAAAAATGCAAACAAAAGTTGTCTATCATGACAACTTACTACAAGCAAAAATCTTATCTAGACGCTGCCCCGTCTTGGAGGTACATCATTAAAAATTGCCCACGAGCCTCAAAAAACACCTACATAATAGGAAATAAAATCATGGAGTTGAACATCAGAAATGCTTCAACCGAAGAATCAAAAGCATTGTTTGTAGACAGCCTGTTGATGAATCAAGACATGAGGATGAAACACTTCCCCAAAAACAAACCCAACAAACAATTGGCAAAAAAAGCCATCTACTTGTTGAAATACAG
Source organism: Glaciecola sp. (assembly GCA_047632015.1). Classification (GTDB taxonomy): domain Bacteria; phylum Bacteroidota; class Bacteroidia; order Flavobacteriales_C; genus JBLIAZ01. The sequence continues at coordinate 6,539 of JBLIBC010000030.1, read as the reverse complement.
GTTAAAACAAGAATACAAAACTGCTTTTACGTTATTAGATAGTGCCTTTAAAACAGGTCCCGACGAACTAAACGCCTATGATTTTAAAATGTACATGTATTGCTATAAATTGATGATCAAATCAAAAGTGAAGCAATGTGATGAAATGCTAGATACCTATTTGTTAATTAACAGCATTTTAACCTTACGAGAAAAAAATGGTAAAAAAGTAAAAGAAAAAACCAAACGACAAATTACAGAATACGCCGAAATATGCATGGGGTGCGAATTACTTGACTCACTGTACGGAACCAATTTTGAAGCCAGAAAAACAGACACTTTATGGTTAGACAATGGTATTTTACTGTTCAAAAAGAAACAATGTAACAGCAGCTTAACTTTTTTGTTACTACTTGAAACAAGATACGTATCAAAGCCAAATGCTAATACAGCTTCTACATTAGGAAAATATTATCTTAATACGCAGGATTTTGTGAAAGCTGGAACTTATTTTGACGATGCCATTGCATTGGAAAATGACAGTATTAAAATCGCTGTGCATCACGTAAACAAAGCAAAGTTTTTCATAGCCGCAAAAAAATATAGCCAAGCCTATTTTGACGCAAAAAAAGCAGTGGCACAAGACCCTAACAGCATGGCTGCATACATGATAATAGGAGATGCAATAGCATACAGTAGCGGACAATGCAACAATTTGACATTTGGTGGAAAAGAGAATTACTGGTTAGCTGTTGATTATTACAGTCAGGCATTAAGACTTTCTGATGACGACAAAGTGAAATCATCAGCTCGAAAAAAGATATCTAAATTCAAAAAATTCTTCCCAGAAAAAGGAGATTTGTTCTTAAAGAGTCTTGCTGAGGGAGCAAGTTATAAAGTAGGTTGTTACCTTAATGAAAACACAAAAGTTCGTAGCTTAAAGTAGAAATTCTGCTGAATTAATCTAATGATGTAAATTAATTCAACAATATTCTTAAAAATGTTTCCTACTCTTAAAAAAAGAATTAAATTCGCACTCCAGTTGGTCCGGTAGTTCAGTTGGTTAGAATACCTGCCTGTCACGCAGGGGGTCGCCGGTTCGAGCCCGGTCCGGACCGCGAAAAGCCTAGCAAATGCTAGGCTTTTTTGTTATACTGGGTGCACAACTACGGGCATTTCAAGTTATTCAACCTTTGCTTACTGGACTTGCAACAAAAAGTAAGACAGTTTTTCTAGACCTATGCTGCATTTTTGATATTCATAAATTCAATTTATGTTGGTGTTTTAGTATAGGTATTAACTTTTGTGTCCGAATAAAGATAGCAATTCCTATTAGCCAAAAATAAGGAGGAAACAAAGACAACTAATACCACCTCAACTTCTTCATAAAACTTTCCTTTATTTGCTTCAAAAGCTCCTATAAATGATGTAATTTATCTCCAATCAATTTTACAAAAAGAGCCCTTGTGATTCCGTATTCTTAGTTTTCAATCCACTCAACAATATCTAGTTTTACCAACTCCCAAATATTTCCTTTTAAACACTCTGGTTCAAAATCTCCGTCAGCAGAATTGAAGTTCTGCACCGCTGTTTTTATTTCCTCTTTTGAGTATTCGTAAGGATACCTCTTCAAATACAGTTCAACCATATCTGAAAATGAGTATTCAGTACTCAACGCATGTATGTCCCAAAAATCTTTTTTCCTTCCACCGTGACCTATTACACTTAACTTCATAGCTATAATTTCTTCGGTGGATGCTAAACGAATACCGTTGATTAACTTTTGATCAAATACAAATTCATCGGTGTAATACAAATCCAACTTAACTGCGTTGTGAGCCGAATCTCCAACAATAAAAGATGTTCCAAATCCTATCACGTCTTTTTTTTGTGAACTCACATAGTCGTAGTTGGAAATCAAATACTGATGTATAGCATCAAAATCTACGGATTCATAAGGAGCGTCTGTGAACAAATCAATATCGACAGACATTCTATGACCTATTTGCAAACTCAATGAAGTCCCTCCAACAAGTCGAAAGGACATGAACTCCTTTGCCTTCATTAGATCATGAAGAATTGATTTCAACGCAGGGTTTACCGTATTGTAAAATAGACTACTCATTTGGTAGTAAATTTTGAGTCTCTGATGATTTATAAAATCTTGTTATTTCCTTTTGCTCCAATTCATTTCCTCTTTCCATTACCCTTTTAAGAATTGCCTCTTTTTGTGCTATCCAATTGATTTTATTAATGTTGGTATCCCAAAATAACGCGGGACGAAATATGCTTATGATGGGTTTTAGCTTGTATGATAGCTTCATTTTTACTTGCTTGATATCATAGTAGGTTTGCAAAATCATCAGGAATCCTTCTTCCAAACCCAATGCTTTTTCAATTTTTAAAGCCAAAGAAACATTCATTTTCCGTTTCCCTTTTGTTATGTCACCAAGTGTTTGAGGATACTCGTTTACAGACAATGCAAACCTTCCTTTTGCTAGTTTTCGCTTTTGCAACTCACGCGCTAAATACAATCCTGGGTGAATCCCTTTTATTAATTCAATGATTTGGTTCATATATCAAATATAAACATTTTTGTTTACATGGTTTTGATTATCCCAGTTGAGCCTAAATCAAAAATAACCTTTGTACTCCTTTGCTGTGATTTCAGCGTCCAGCTTGAGGTACTTCATGAAATTTCGTTCTGATTTATGACCACTGAATTTCATTATGGCTATAGATGGCATTCCTTTTAGGAACTTAAGAGTACAAAATGTACGGCGACAAGTATGTGAACTCACCATTTCCCACTTTGCTTTAGTTACTTCATAGTACTCCCCTTTACTTTGTTTTACAAGTAACTTAGAAGAAGTGATTTTTGCTTCTTTACATAAGTCCCTAATGATTTTATTGAACACGGTTACTTGGTTTTTAGGGAAAAACGGTAGTTGGTAATCGTATTTTTCACAAATATCTTTGAACCTTCCTGACAGGGGAATGATTACCCTATTATCACCAGGCTTCCGTTGTGTTTTTAGTGGTGATATGATAAGACAATTATTATCAAAAACTCCTGAGGCAAGCCTGGAATAATCACTATACCTCAACCCAGTTTCACAACCTATTAAAAAGAGATCACGAACGATGGATTCCCGTTCAATAATATCTTCTAGTCTCTCCAAAGCAAACAATTCTTCTTCGGTTAAATAAACAGCTTCAATATCCTCCATCAAGGTAGGTAAATGCCTCAATGAAAAACGCCTACAGTAATCCCGATCAAAACACCAGTTTAAAAAGGTTTTAAGGTATTTATGATGTTTTCCTACAGTGTTGGTTGAGAAACCAGGATCTCCAGCATTGTTTGGAGCAAAGTTCATCATGTAGTCGTCCCAAATCTCGACAAAGCCTCCTTCCCTCCTTTTGATTGCCTCGAAAGTAATTTTCCTGCCGATGTGTTTCTCGACAATTTTCAGGTGCTTAGGTAGTGTTTTTTTATACCCCATGATGTCACGAATTTTCTCCTTCTTTTTTGACAACACAAACTCATCGTAATACTCCCAAAATGTTTTGGAATATCGTCTTTCTACAATGTCTTGTCCTTCTGAAGCAATGGATTCTTTAAAGGAGTCCACATCAGGGATAATCTGTTGTTGAACATATTTTCTGTTAATGTCCAAAATCAACTTGCGTAAATGTTCCAATTGTTCGTTGACAAAACTTGCTTCCTGACAAGCCATGACTTCCTTCGCTCTTTGCTTTTCAACGTTCCAGAACTTTGAATCGATAACGAGTCCTGTTGATAGTTTTAAACGATGACCAGAATAACAAAAGACTAAATTAATCGCAGTAGCTTGGTTTGCTTTAGCACTATTCAAGTAAAATTTCACGTCTGACATATCTTGTGTTTTAATACAAGTATACAGCTAGATAATGCCCGTAGGAAGCAATCATTGAAAAACCGGACCGTAACGAATAAGGTAAACAAAGTTGAGGTAAGGTAAGCAAACCTATATTTTCCCTTTTTGAGAGGTTATTGCTCCATTCAAACCAACTAAGGGCAGACAAACGCCCAACCAGCCTTTGCTAAGCTTATTTGATTCATAAGCAAACTAAATTAACAATCCGCATACTTTCTAAATCTAATACGGTTTTTTATGTCAAGGAAGGTAAGTTAGACAAAGTTAAGCAAAGCTTTGGAGCCTTCGGTCCGGACCGCAACTTGGATAAAAAGCTCAGCATTTGCTGGGCTTTTTATATTTTACTGAGTGCACAACTACGGGCATTTCAAGTTATTTTCCCGAACTTAGACAAACTTTTCGCATGCAGCCCACGAGTCAAGAAGAGCAATAAAGTAGGTTCTGTAGCATTAATAATTCCAAATATAGAAAATTGGTTTGCCCCACTACTAACCTACCAAATAACAGAACGTACAATAGTTTGTTGATTTGTTATTTTTAACCTGATTCTTCCTTATCATTTGTATTACGTCAATTCCTCCTATCGCCCGCTTGGCTGATTCAAATTCCTTGAATCCTAATCCACGTTGCAACCTCCATTTCACATGCCGATGGTCCTGTTCTACAATGTTATTGAGGCACTTGCATTGCCGAATATCAATGCTGGTGTAGCACCTCTTATTGTATACCCTAATTGCATATGTATTACTACCACTCTTGTCAATATTAATTATCTCTGGAACTTCAATAGCTTTAATTAGGAATGATTATCCTGACATCTTTTACCTTATCTTTGTGAGTAAGAAATCTACAGTATTAACTTGCTTGTCAAGTGAGAACATTCTAACAAATTGAAAAACAGACTTATTAGTTGTAATTATAACAAAATTACTGGCTGGATTTGGATGCAACATAAATTCAGCCCCCTACAGCTATTACCGTTCCGTTTGCTGTTGAATGTTCACCCGCTATTCTAAATCCAAAATGATCGTTTCCTCGATCTTCATCATCAGAAAATCTCATGGCTGATTGCAAAGTCGCTTCATGATAATTCCAAGACTCTCCTTTCCAGGACCATGTTGTAGATCCTAAATCTTCCACAAAAGGATCAGTAACAGAATTACTCGAATAAGGAGCTACATAATTGTCTGCCATCCATTCCTATACATTTCCAGCCAAATTGCATATACCAAAAGGATTGGCAGTTCCGGTGAGCATATTTCTCACATGACCTGCAGCTACACTTAAAGCGGATTGATTCCAATTTGCGTCATTGACATCTGACCCCATCATGAACTGCGTAAACAAAATCCTGACCGCCTTTTGCTGCAAATTCCCACTATGCCTATGTCTGTAACCTTTTACCGTAATAATCCGAAAAAGCTTTTACTCCCCACCACCTGATAAAAGTAACTGGCCAATTTGACACCTCCAACTGATCAGGTAAATTACCTGCTAATAAAGGATTAGAAGAAGTCCAACACTGTAATTCGCTAGACAAGTTGTTGCCTGCTCCACTCTAATCGGAAAAATCATTATTAATGGGAGTTTCGAATGATCCTTTTGTTGCTCCGTAATCTTGATAATTACATGAATCGTCCCATTGAAAATCACTAGTATCATGTGGGTTTTTAATGTGAAATTGGTTGGTAGAACTGTTAAAATCAATGTATTCGATTTTTATCGGATTTTAAGGCTCAATTGTACCAGTAAACGGATCACTGTCTCCATCGTCATGATCTTTCATTACTCTTGTACCGTCTAAATTGTAGAGCGTCTTTCCCTCATATCCTGACAAGGCTGTTCCTTGAATTAAACGCTTATCCTTGTCTGGACCATTCAAGCCCATGCTTATTGTAATTAACGCATCTGCGAACGCAGCATTTAAAAACTCAACATATTGCGCATTAGAAATTTCTGTTTCACTCAAACTATACGAGCTTAAAGTGACTTGATGCTCATTTGCTGCAGCTTGCTGATCTGGCGAACCAATTAAGGAGCCACTACCCATTGTTATCAACCCTCCTGCAATATCTTTCATGACAATTGTACTAGGCAAATTTTGAGAGTTAGCTACTAAACAAGCTAAAATGATAATCGTAAATGACAGTATGTTTTTTTCATATGGTTCAAATATACGGTTCTGTCACTTTAACAAAACCAAATCTACGAAAATGATTTGACCACTTCTCCCTGCCAAGGAATAGAACGTACGATCGTTAGTCGACTTGCTGCTCTTAACCTGATTCTTCTTTATCATTTGTAATACCTGAACTTGCAACAAAAGCAGGACAGCATGTGCCGTGAATCTGATTCTCTTTGTCCTGAACCTGATTCAGGGCACAATCTGTCCCTTTTTTCTTTACTAACGTGCGGAATAACAAGCTATTTGTTGACTTCTTTTCAATTCCTTAATTCAACAAATCCTTAATATCACTTCCGGACATGGATTTCATGAAGTTTTCATCTGCGGAAATTAAGTCACTAGCTAGTTTCTTTTTGTTTTGTTGAAGTTTGATGATTTTTTCTTCGAGGGTGTCTTTGCAAATCATTCGGTAGGCAATTACGTTTTTTGTTTGTCCAATCCTATAGCAACGATCAATT
>JBLIBC010000029.1:0-16148 GCA_047632015.1 Glaciecola sp. | reverse complement strand
CCATAAGCGCTAATGAAACTAAAGGTTTCAAAACAGAAATAGCATAGTGGAACTAAAGCTGAAAGAACTGAAACAATTATGTTTCCAACAAGTACAGAGCTTTTGAAATAACTGGAATACAGCCAAAGTAAAGCGGCGGATACAAGGTGGAAAAATACCAGTTGGTAAAAGCCTAATGAAATAGCTATATGCGTAGCTAAACCAATTCCTGATAAGCTTAAAACAAAGTATAATAAATGAGCTTGTTTTTCACTCAGTATATCTAGTAATAAGGTTTGATCACTTTTGTTTACCCTGTCGGCAACAGTGTCATTAATGTCGTTTATAACATATCCTCCCGCCGCCACTAACATGATACTTAAAGCAAGTAAAATCGTTTGTATAAATGTAAATGTGGAAGTGAATTGAATGAATCCAGTACTCACTATTAAGGTTTCAAAAACCCAATATTTAAGCGCAAATACCATCACCAAAATGATGGCTAGGTTTTTCCATCGAATAAAATCCAAGTATTTTACCATACTACTGATTGGTTATTGCTGTTTGAATTTTTATCTAAATTTTCCTGATTAAACCATTTTTTTTGTGCTCGCATCACTTTTTCGATGATGTCTCTTCCGCAACCTTCTCCTCCTTTTTTGTCTGAAATGTATTTCGATAATTCAAGAATTTCGATAGCTGCGTCGTTAGGACAACACGGTAGTGCTACATCTTTCATGACTGGTAAGTCAGGAATGTCATCACCCATGTACGCGATTTCTTCGTTTTTTAAATTGTACGTGATTTTCACTTCGTCAAAAACATCAGCTTTGTCGGCAGCGCCCAAATAAACATCATGAATTCCAAGTCCTTGTAGTCTAGTTTTTACGGCCTCTGATTTTCCTCCCGATATGATGACGACTTTGTAACCCAATTTTACGGCAAGTTGTAATGCAAAACCATCTTTGATATTCATGCTTCTGGTTTGTGCACCGTTTTCTTGAACAATAACTTGTCCGTTAGTTAATACACCATCAACATCAAAAATGAAAGTGGTGATTTGCGATAATACTTGGGGATATTCCATGTTGTTTTGTTTCAATCCTAAAATACTAGTTTTTTTTGAGATACACCCACTTCATAGCGGTATTCAAATGATGTGAAATTGTAAAAAAAAAAGCCCGCTCGATCAAGAGCAGGCTTTTTATATAATAGGACGTTCTAAAGATTAGATTTTTTGAGGCGAACGAGAAATTAAAAACACAGCATACATTAGTATGTGAGGCTTTTAATTTTAAAGTTCAATGCAGAAAAAGCAATTTTTAGAACTACTCTAACTGTGCTTAGTGCTTAGATAAGTAATTTGCTACACCTCCAGCGTCAGCTTTCATTGCATCCTCGCCTTCCTTCCAGTCTGCAGGACAAACTTCGCCGTGCTCTTCAGTGAAATTTAAAGCATCAACCATTCTTAATGCTTCTCCAACTGATCGACCTAATGGTAAATCATTTACTACTTGGTGTCTTACAACTCCTTTTGTGTCAATTAAAAACAATCCTCTGTAAGCAACAGGTGCCCCACTAAATGAAGAGTTTCCTTCGTCATCCATGTCGTATTCTCCAGCTAATACGTCAAAGTTTTCTGCTATTGATTTTGATAAATCAGCTACTAAAGGATAAGTAACACCTTGGATTCCTCCGTTGTTTTTTGGTGTGTTTAGCCAAGCCCAGTGTGAAAATTTAGAATCGACTGAACAACCAACAACTGCTGTGTTCTTACTTTCGAATTCAGCTAATCTTGCTTGAAATGCATGTAATTCAGTTGGACATACAAAAGTAAAATCTAACGGGTAAAAAAAGAATACTACGTTTTTTCCTAAATATTGATCAAGCGAAAAATTTTCAACAAATTCTCCTCCGTTAACTACTGCGTCAGTGCTAAAGCTTGGCGCTTTTTTTCCTACTAATACTCCCATTTAATTTTTGATTTTAATTGTGTTTAAATTGAGGGAAGTTCTAAAAATTGCTTTTTCTTCGTTGAACTTTAAAATTAAAAGCCTCACATACTTAGGTGTGCTGCATTTTAATTTCTCGTCCGCCTCAATAAATGTAATTTTTAGAACTCCCCTTTGATATTTTACAAATGTATTCATAAAACCAAGAAACAGAAATAGAATAATAATAGAATTTTACTATCAGCTTCTTAGATAAACCTTATCCCACCAAGGAAGATAAAATGGCAATGGTAAATCCAATGATGATCGCAATGAATTTGTAAGTGTTGAAACTGTGGTTTTCATTTATTTCGTACAAAATTGTGGTAGAAATATATAAGAAAATTCCCACGACAAACGCCATGAAAAACTGATGGTATTGATGTAAGAATTCAATTTCTTGCGCCAATAAAAGACCAATTGGGGCCATCAATGAAAAGGCAAGTATAATTAAATAAGCGTGTATTTTTTTTGTGAAATACTTACTCACGATGGTCCCTAAAAATATTGCAACGGGAATTTTGTGTAAAACCAATCCCCATAAAAAGTATTCTGAGGTGTCAGTGTGGCTATGTCCTTCATGAACAGCAAGGGGAGATGCTTCAAATATACTATGTACAAACAACCCAATTATCGCTGACACGCTAAGCTTGTTTTTGCCATGGGGATGGTAGTGTCCGTGGTCCAATCCTTGGGTTAAAAATTCAATGACAATTTGAAAACTGAACCCCAATAAAATCCAAATTCCAACCATCGGTTCAAATTCATGAAATACTTCAGGAATAAAATGTAAAACGGTTAGGCCAAACAAAAATGCTCCTGAAAAAGAAAGTAAGTTCTTGTAAAATTTATTATTGGAAATACTAATATTGATAAATACCGCACCTACCACGAATGAACTAAGAAATAAAATGCTTTGTACTAGTGTTGTGTTCATTTTTTTGTGGCAATTAAAATCAACCTGTTCGAATCATTGGAGTGAGGATTTAAATCATAATCTCCAAACACTTGTTTGATTTCAAGTTCTGCAAAGCTAAAATATTTTTCAAAATCGGGCAAAGTAAGCAGTTTTACTTTTTCAGTATATTGCTGTTTTTTTCCATCAGCTACAAAACTAATCTGTTTGTGTACTTTGTTGTTCTGTATGAAACGTTTTATGCTGAAATCAATGCCTCCAAGCGTCTTGGATTCCTTTTTGATTAAGGTGTCAATTACTTTTTTCTTATTAAGAAAATCAAGCACAAATATCCCTCCTTTTTTTAGGGATTTACTGGCCGATAAAATGGCGTTTTGCTCGTCACGAGCCGTGTTAAAATAACCAAAACTTGTAAATAAATTAAAGGAGTAATCAAAGTAGTTTGTTCTAAAAAGGCTGCGCATATCATGTGTATAAAAGGACAGCCCTTTTTGTTCCTGTTTTTTAGCTTCCCTGATGCTGGATTCGGATAAATCATAGCCAATAACATCAAAACCATGTTCGTTAATTTGCCTAGCATGGCGTCCCTTTCCGCAAGCAATATCTAAGAAAGAAGCTTCCTTATTTGGAGATAAAAAATTCAGTAAGTTATCGATGAAAACTTTGGCTTCTTCATCGCTTCTGTTTTGATATAAAATGTGGTAATACGTAGTGTCAAACCAATTTTTAAACCATTCATCTTCCATAGCAACAAAGATAGTTTTATTTCTTAAAGCTTTAGTTTTTCTAGTGAGTTGTATACTGTACCCAAACTGCATTGCTTTTTCAGGTTTTTAACTCGTCCATTTTCCTTTCCTCTTTGTTAAAAAACAAAACCGTAGCTATGGCTATGCTTGATTTTTCCGCCTTGATAAAAGAAAAATATTCTTTGTTGAAACTCCCGAAAAACTATGCAGTTTAAGTATATTCACCCAAGATATGACATTCATGAGCTTTGATATTTATAGTTTCTACAAAAAAATGGAGCATAACGATGTGATGCTGTCGTTCAAAGGAGACGTTACATCAAACATGTTGGACTCCATGTTAATGATCATGGAATCCAAGCTTGAGGACCTGGGTGAGCCATCCAAGGTCAAAAAAAAGGTATACAACATATTAGTAGAGTGCTTACAAAATTTGTATCACCATCGTGATGAAATGAAGCGACCTGGAAAGGAAGAGGAAAGCGCAGCTATTTTCATGATTGGGAAAAGTGATAACATATACAATATCATTACAGGTAATTATATCCGAACTGACAGGGTTAGCAAGTTAAAAAGTAGAATTGATCAAGTAAATAGCTTAGACAAAGACGGTTTAAAGTTGTTATATAAAGAAGTATTAAATAATGGAGAGTTAAGTGAAAAAGGAGGAGGTGGATTAGGAATTATTGACATCGCACGGAAAAGTGGCCGTGAGCTCGGTTATGATTTCATGAAAGTGGATGATCAATATTCATTTTTTAGTTTGTACATAAAAATACCGCAATAATTGACTTATGGGAAAAATAGCTATAGAAGGAACGCCAAAAACGCCAACAGTAAATTTTGATCCAGAAACGGCAGTCATGGAATTGAAAGGAAGGTCTATCCCCGAAAACAGCATCGAGTTTTATAAGCCTGTTGTTGATGCTTTGGATGATTATTCAAAATCTCCAAAAGCTGCGACTAAAGTGAACATACAATTAGAGTACTTTAATACATCTTCCAGTAAATGTATCCTTGATTTGTTTAAAAAATTAGAAGGTATTCATGTTGGCGGAAAGGAAGTTATTATCAATTGGTTTTATGAGGAAGACGATGAGGATATGTTAGAGGCTGGAGAAGATTACGAAGCAATCATCAAGGTTCCTTTCAAAATGATTGAAGTAGAAGAGTATTAGAAGCTGAAATTCTCAGCAAGAATAAATTAATTATATTTTCATGGCCATAAACACCTCCTTGCTGTCCCGAACGTTGAGAAGAGAAAAATCGTTATAGAATCGGTCAGCTACAATCACACTCTTTTTAAGTAAAGGAATATCATAAGCTCCTTTGTTATCAACCGTTTTACCGTCAGTAATATTTACCTAAGCAATGGGGTGCGATCATAATCAAGGAGCGCATGAAGTTTTACAGCACCTTTTTGAGTTTTGTATTTAGCCTAGTCGAATAGACTCAAACGTAAACTAATAGTAGAGGAATCAAGTAAAAATATTTTTGACTTAATTCTGAATGTCACTTGTTTAAACCCTACTTGACTCTCTAAACTACTCGTCAATTCAAAGTGATAATCTTTAAATAACTCGCAGTCTCGTCGTTTGTTTTAGTAGCTAACCGTTGATTTGGATGGCGGTTTTCTTAAACCTAAATGATTTAAATTCCCTGTGCCACTCCATAATCCATTGCTAATATCTCGTACTGATTGACTTTTAGCGATTTGACAGAACAGCATGGAGATTATGTGAGACCAAGAGTTGAATCCTCTAGAGTATTTGTATGTTTGGTGCTTGGAAACTAATTTATTGAACCTTAATCGATCAAGGTTTTGGATAATTTGACTAAACAGTGTAATATTGCTCATCAGAGAGGTCGTTTTTGTTGTACAACTCAAAGGTATTTTGAGATACGTGATTTTCATTCTGTTTTTTTAATTTTTTGAAAGGTTTAGGAGGCTATTGATTGGTCTTTAAATGTTTTTATAGTAAACTGTAACTTTATATTGATTATTTACGTATTAATATAACAACACTCGGTTTATTTAGACCTAAAAATGTTAATGTATTTATGGTTAGAGAGGTAGGAGGATTTCTTACGTTACGATTTTTGCGTCCGCAATTGATTTTATTGTGTGCGTTTCTTTTGTACGCTATAAATTCTAGCGCTGCAGTTGATGATTTTGTAGGAAATGGAAGTGATGGACCATTTGCCAGTACCGGTGCCAATAGTTTTGTTGCGGATATGGGTGGTGCATATGCATCTATTACAGCAAATCACGCGATAGGATCCTCCACCATCACTGTTACTGCTGGGGGAGCAAGTTTTTTAAATTGTGATGCTGTATTAATAATGAACATGACCACGGGAGAGTACGAGCGGTTATCTGTTCATCCATCCACTGCTTCTTTAGGTACCGTTGTCACTTTAATTAAAGCAACAACTATTGCATTTGATGGCACGACAGATAATGTTCAATTAATAAGATGTCCTGAATTTTCCACTGCAACTATTTCTGTCGGTCATTCTCTTACTACTGCGGCCTTTGATGGATCAACTGGTGGTGTAATATGGTTTTATGCAAACGGTACTGTAACAATTGCTGGAACAATTGATGTGGATGGTCTTGGTTGGAGCGGGGGAGCGGCAGGAGCTTTAGGTGCACTTGGAGCTGGGTTTGCAGGCGGGTTAACTCCTGATGTAAATGCGAATGACGGATCAAATGGTGGTGATGGTGTTGGAGGAGCTGGAGGGGGTGACGTCTTTTGCACTTAGAAATCGATATTTAATTTTATTTGAACAGCAGACTCAGTGTAAACTATTATTTTTCAAAATTTAATTGCGTTTTTTTTGTAACCTTAGCAGTGCTTTTATCGTACTCTACAGGAGGTGTTTCGTGTACTTGCGGAGATGTAAAGACATAATATGGTGATTACGAACAGCTTACGTAGTGCAAGACTTTTTCTTTTTGTCGCCGCTATGTGGTTGACAAATTACTCGTTTGCCGTAACTGAGACTTTGAGTTATGCAGACTTTTTAGCTGACCCCAATTGGACAGTGCCAGCTGGTGTAGTTCAAGTTACTGTTCAAGTTTGGGGTTCAGGAGGAGGAGCAGGAGGAGGTGCTTCTGCCGATGACGGTGATGGCGGTGGCGGCGGTGGCGGCGGAGGGTATTCAACGACTGTAAATATAGTTGTGGTTCCAGGGGCCAGTCACGCATTTGTTGTAGGACTAGGAGGGCCAGGAGGACCTGCAAATAATGGTGGAACAGCTGGATTAACCTCTTCTCTATTAGGTGTTTCTGCTGGTGGAGGAGGAGGTGGTGTAGCTGGTAGTGTAGGCGGTAGGGCCGGTGGTATTGCAGGAACTGGAGATTTCGCCGGTGGAGCGGGAGGTAACGGATCAAATAATAAGCATGGAGGTGGTGGCGGAGAAGGTGGTTGTTTTGCTTCTGCTGGTGCTACCGGAAATACCGGAGGTGGTGATGGTGCTGGCGGTTCGAGCTGTGCGGAAGCAGGAGATGGAGCGAGTGCAACCCAGGCTGAGGGTGCAGCAGGAGTTAATGCTGTTGGAATAGCTGGAGGAGGTGGTGGGGCAAGCGGTAATCAGACTGGTGGAGCTGGCGCTGATGGTCAAATCGTACTCACCTATGTAGTTTGTTGTTGTGATCCTTGTTATTCTGCAGCTAGTGGAAATTGGGACAATGTAGCTAGTTGGTCTGCTACTTCTGGAGGAGCGGGTGGAGCAACACCAACGGCTGCTGGTGGAAATGTGCATCCTGCTTATGTTATTGAAGGAACTGACGTAGTTAATATGAATGTAGCGGGAGATGCTTTAAGTTTAAGGGTTGGAGATGCAGATGCTGGTCAATTATTGTGGACTGCTGCGGTGGCATTAACCATACATGGAGATGCAGGTGTGGTTGTTGATGCCGATGGGACCCTTACTGATGCTCAAGGTGCAGGTTCAGGAATTACGTTTGACCACCAGGCGAACGGTACTGCTTTTGTTTTTTCCAATGCAGGAATAGTGAGTATAGGAGATTTAAATGTTACTGAAACAGGAGGAACAGGTAACAGTACTTCACTCACAACTTCAGGAGCTGGAACTATTGCGATTGTCAGAGCACTTTCAACTGTTGCTACTTCAGCCGAAATTCAAAATGATGGAACCATTACAGCAAATACTTTTTCGAGTACTGGAGCTGGAATGACACTAGACAATAACGGAACATTAACCATCGCTACTACGGCATCCATTGCTGGTACAAATACGATTGATAACGCTGGTAATTACGCGCAAACAGCTGGTGATTGGACAAGTACTGGTGACGGAGTAGTATTTACTAATTCCGGAACTGCAAATATTGACGCTGGTAACATGGATTTTGGTGATTTTACAGGAACGGTTACCAACAGTTCAAACTTTAATTTGGATGGCGACTTTAGAAACATTACTGCTGCCGAGGTTACATGGAACAACATTAATGGAGGCTCGATGACTTATTCGGGAGCGGCTACACAAGATGCAGATTTAGCTATTGTGGCAAATGCTGCTACGAATACTTGGTCTTACGATAGAGCTGGTGCTCAAAACGTGTATGCGCCAGCAGCAGGATATTATAATTTGACAGTAGACGAAGGGAATACAAAAACGATGCAAGCCGCTACAACAGTTTTGAATACGGTCGGATTAACGAATGGGGTTGTGCATACTAATGGATTTAACTTGGCTCACACAAATGGAGTTGCTGCATTATCTGTGACAGGTGGATCTTCAGCAAGTTATGTGAGAGTGACCGACGGTGTGGGAATTTACACAAAATCGTTTGCTGCCGATGGTAATTTTGTTTTTCATGTGGGCGGAGCTACGGAATATTCTCCCATAACCTATAACATGACAGGAAGTGGTTATGCTGGAGCGTATGTTGGTATGAGAGTGATAGAGTCTGCTCATGCTGATTTGGCAGCAAGTACTGATTTTTTAACAAGAATGTGGGTTAGTACTTCTGCTGGAATCACGTCCCCATCTTACACTGTTAGCGCTGCAACCTATTTAGACGATGATATCACTGGGACTGAGGCTAATATTGAAGGGTTGTCCAATAGCGGGGATTGGGTTGGTCACGCAGGCGTTAGTGCGGGAACAAATACTTTTGGTACTGGTGTATTGAATATATTTGGGTTGGTCACTGGAGGTGTTTTTGCCGTATTACCTGTGGAGTTATTAAGTTTTAGTGGGGAATGTTTAGGTGGAGAAATAAGTTTTTCTTGGACAACAGCAGCAGAAATTAATAACAGTCATTTTGAAATTTTAGCAAGTGTTGATGGGTTTGAGTATGAATCAGTAGGTTTTGTAGAAGGTTCTGGAAATTCATTTACTCCAATTGATTATAAATATCATTGTACGGAGTGTTTGTCGGAAGAATTTAAGTACTATAAATTACAACAAGAGGATTATGATGGAGTAATTAATTTATATGACGCTGTGCACCTTTCTTGTAATAAGGAGTCGAGCTTTATTGTATATCCTACTTTAGTGAGTGATGCAATAACAGTATTGTCAAGTGGTTTCGACTTGCGTTCGGGTAATGCTAGTTTGCAAATTTTTGATCAACAAGGTATTGCTTATTACCGTACAATAATTTCACGCGAGAAAGAAATTATTTCGATAAGAGAATTGAGACTGGCAGCTGGTGTGTATCATGTTGTGCTTAGCAAGGGGGCCGTTATAAAGTCAAAATTATTTATTAAAAAATAATTGTCATTTTTTTGTTAAAAGCGCTGTAATTCAATCAATCTTTCGATTTAAGTAGCTAAAAATCATAGCGTACTTAGTGTGCAGAGTGCACCAACAAAATCCTACCTATTAAATTCACTAAGAAGGCGGCTTGTAAAAATAGTTTAGATGAATTTTTTTTGTCAAAAATGTTCGCATATTGACAAACTATTGTGAGGTTATGCTTCCCTTACATTAGCGTGTAAGCTAATTCCTGAAAAAGTCATTGAAGCTATGTTTTTTTAACAAACTGAGTCAAAATAACGATATATTGGCCATCCACTCTTCCTTCTATTTGTTCAGCATTGTCATGAACCAATGATATTCCACGAACTGCGGCACCTCGTTTAGCAGTAAAATTAGCTCCCTTAACGACTAAGTCTTTAATAAGTACTACATTGTCCCCAGCCTTTAACAAAACACCATTAGAATCAAGGTGTTTAACTGCTACTTCGCCTTCGGTTAGCATGCCTTTATTTGCCCATTTCAAAGTGTCTTCCTCCAAGTACATCATGTTTATTAAGTCATTTGGCCAGCCTTCAGATTTCAGTTGATGAAGCATTCTGTAGGCAACTACCTTTACAGCTTCGACTTCGCTCCACATTGAATCGTTTAAACAACGCCAATGGTTTGGGTCAATTGTACTTTCGTCTGTCAGCTGATTAGTGCAGGTTTCACACGAGTAAACATAGTCATCTCCCCCTCGGCTTGTGCTAGGTTCTACCTCAAACGCTGACAAATTGTTGTTGCTTCCACAAAGCTCACAAGATCCGTTACTCCTTTTTGACAATTCCAATTCAATGTTCATGAAGCCAAGTTAGTATTAAATAAACGGATTTTGTTAATACAGGGTGTTTCGATTAACACACATACATACATACATACATACACTGCAGGGGGTACTGGCGGTGCAGTGTCTGCTGTAATGGCAGATGGAGACAGTGGAGGAAATTCTGACAATGATAATGATGGAAAAGGAGGCGGCTCTGCTTTTGGTGAAAGTGGAGGTGGATTCCACAGAAATGCTGGAAATGGCAATGGGCAGCGAGGTAAAGACGGCAGACTTCCAAGCGGTGGAGGAATAGAGAATAATGATAACGGAGGAGCTGGAGCTGCTGGTATGGTCATAATTTACTGGTAGCTTTTTTAAGCTGAAAAGCATCGTTTAGATTGACTTAGAATAGTAATGTTATACTGATGACTGAAATTTTTAATAAAAACGAATTTGTTCAAATATCAAGGACTTGTTTTGCTAGCCTATCCTCTAGTTTTAGAAGGTTAGGTTACTGTAACCAATGACGGCTTTGCTTTTACTCTTGAAGCTGTGTTAACTGCAACCATAACGGGAAGTTTTGTACACCAAACGAAGGGTGCAGATCTTGATATTATTGACAACGCAAGTGTTATTTCTTTAACAGATGATTGGGAAAATAATTCAGCAAACACTGTTTTTAGCACCACTACAGGACTTGCATCTTTAGTGCGGAGGGTAACGGACTAACAATAAAAGGAATAGAGATTAATTCGAATTAAGTTAACAGCGAATAATTTATTGCGAAACGATTCGCTTATACTGTAACCTTTTCAGTATCTTTCACGTAACTAACTAGCATGGTTATGTTAACAAATAAGTTGGAGTGAGAAAAAATCAGTTGCAAAATATTCGTTTTTGACCTTTTTGGATTCAGTAGTGAGCTTATTAGCAAAATTTTTGGATTAAAAAATATTGGTAGCTGATTCGACTTATATACTGATGTTGATAGAATAGATGATAAATAAGGTCATTATATTATTTAGTATGGTTTTGATTGGTAATCAGTCTCATTCACAAGTTACCCTAACTAACGACGGGTTAGCGTTGACTCTTGAGGCAGCACTTGTAATGACAATCGAAGGTCACTACACTAATCAAACCAATGGTGCCAACTTAGGAACGATAGCTAATGCAGGAACTATCTCGTTGACCCATGATTGGACAAATAATTCTTTAAATGATGTGTTTACTGGCAACACAGGTTCAACTTATTTTGTTGGTACTGCTAACGGCCAAAGTATTACAGGGAGTAATCCGACTAAATTTTTCAATTTAACTTTCCTTAATAATTTTGCTGCCTTTCCACAAATAACATTGGGTCAAGATTTTACTGCCGAGAACATATTGACATTGGATGATGGTGCGATTGATTTAAATACAAATACTGTAACGGTTGGAAGATCGATTGCGAATCCTGGCTCAATAGTGCATGGGCATGTGATCGCCGATGGATTCTTTTTTGGCGGAAACCTTACTAGGTATTTTGCTGCGGCTACAGTTGCTGATTTAAATTTGTCAGGATTTTTCCCTTTAGGAGCCGGAACTCCTGCAAGCGCAGGAAGGTACAGGCCAATGTATTTGTCAGTAAGTAGTATTCCAGTTGGAGGTACTGTAACCGCAAGTCATACTCAAAATGCTAATGATGTTAATGCTGTTGCGATAGCTGACGATGTAAACATTGAGGGCAGGCATAACTCGACATGGACATTGAATACTGCTGGGATGACTGGAGGCGGATCAGATTATAACATGTACATTGGAGGTACTGGTTTAGGACTTGTCGCAGCCGTTAGTGATTTACGAGTCATGTTACCTGGTATTAAGGCAGATGGTGTTCCGGGTGGTAATGGAGGTACAGTGGTAATTCCTTTAGTAAAAAGAAGTGGGTTGACTATAGCACAGCTTGCGAATACATTTCACATTGGCACCATCGATGCTACTAATTCTCCATTACCTATTGAGTTGATAGCTTTTGAGGCACGGTTGAATAATTCAGGTTTTGTGGACATTAATTGGGAAACAGGTGCGGAAATTAACAATGAGGAGTTTGTACTTGAAAGATCTAAAGATGGAGTTAATTTTGATTTTGTATTTAGTCAAAATGGAGCGGGAAATAGTACCAAAGAAATAAATTACTCAGGAATTGATTACGAGCCGTTAGCAGGAGTTTCATACTATAGATTGAAGCAAATTGATTTTGATGAACAGTTCAGTTATACTCATTTAGAGTTGGTGAATAACAATGAAATTGGAACGAAGGTGTATCCTATTCCGGCATACGATAGTGACATCTTCGTGGAACTTGAAAATTCAGCAAGAGGAATGACGAACTTGTACATATATGATCAGCAGGGTGCTATAGTTCATGAGGAAATTGATTTTAGTTTCGGAGCTACTAAGAGTTTTAAGACCATTTCATCGAAAGTGTTTAAAAGTTCAGGAGTGTATAATCTAGTTTTTGTTTCAGAGACAACGCAACTTAAGAAAAAAATTATTTTTTATAAATAAATTTGTACAGATTTATAGGTAGATTTTGTAACATTCCGATTTGTATTACCTACATGTATAATGTTTTCATGCTAAATAAATAAAATTCAATGTATAAAACGATAGTTAAAATAATGCTGGTAGTATTGATGTTTTGTACATCAGCATCAATTAGTGGGCAAGCTTTGGGTTTAAACAACCCATCTCCGGCTGCATCTTCTATTCTAGATATGGTAGCAACTGATCGAGGTGTTTTAATTCCAAGGATGACAGAAGCAAACAGAGATGCTATTGCTGCTATAACTGGTTTGTTGGTTTTTGTAACAGATGGGACAGCGCCTGGTTTCTACTTTTATAATGGGGCTGCTTGGAAAGCTATTTTTTCGGATAATACAGGTTGGGGGCTAGATGGAAACGTTGGAACCGGTGGAACTAAATTCTTAGGAACTACTGACAACGCAGCTATAGCTATCACCACTGGAACTGGAGCGATAAATATTGGGACCGATGCTGCTGCTAAAACGATTACTGTAGGAAATGTGACAGCTGCAACGGCTGTAAATGTTAATACAGGAACAGGGGGAACAACTTATACGACTACAAACGGGATTTATACCTTAAACACGGGAACTGGAGCAATCAGTTTCGGTACCGATGCTGTTGCAAAAACATTAACTTATGGAAATGCTACAGGAGCAACGAATCATGTGTTTAACGCTGGAACAGGAGCGTCTAGTTTTACATCAATTAATGGATCTTATACAGTTAATTCAGGAACAGGGATACAAAATTACAGTACTGATGCTGCGGCAACTACCTTAAATTTTGGAACAGGAGGCGCTGTAAAGACTATTAATATCGCAACGGGTGCAGCAGCAAATATTACCACAATTGGAACCATGACTGGGGCTTCTAGTATTACTTTGCAAGCGGGGAGTGGAAATGTAAACATTCCAAATGATGTATTATTGGATATGTCTGTATCGGACCTTACCAATTCAGCAACTGAAGGGTTGTTATTACCTCAGTCTGGAGATGTAAGTGCAAGTCTCACTGCTGGACAAATTACCTGGGATACCGATGATGATATTTTGAATATAGGTACTGGAGGAGAGTCAAAAAGTATAGGTGTGCCAAATGGAGTGCAATATGTTACTGCATCTAGCACCGTGACTCTTCCTAATGACGCAACCAGAGTTCATGTTAAACTATGGGGCGGTGGCGGTGGTGGATCTGGAGCCGATGACGGCGCTGATGAATCTGGATCTGGCGGTGGAGGAGGAGCATATAATGAAGGTGTTTTTACAATAACTAGGGGTGCAGGAATTGTTGTTGTTGTAGGTGGAGGTGGTCCAGCAGGAACTGGAGGTGGAGCAGGAGGAGCAGGAGGAGCTTCATCAATTGCTGGAATAACTGCTAACGGGGGCACTGGTGGTGTGCGAAGTAATACTGGTAGCGGCGCTGGAGGAACAGGTGGGGGAGCTCTTGCTGATGGTCAAGCTGGGAATGCAGGTACTGATGGTATGGATAAAGACGGTGGTGTTGGAGGCGCGTCTCCTTTTGGTGGTGCTGGAGGGACTGCTGGCACAAAAGATGGAATGGAATCAGGAGGTACAGGTCTTCTTCCTGGAGGCGGCGGAGGAGGAGGTGAGTCAAAACAGGATTCTGACGGTGGAGCTGGTGGAGCTGGTATAGTAATTATTTACTGGTAATACTATTACAATTTTATCATGATAAAAGGAAGCTGTGGTGGAGAATGTTTTGCTAATAGCTTGTTATACAAAATAAGTTTTATGTAAAATAATAGGTGTGGCTTTAGCGATTAATTTTGGAAGCACATTTTATAAAGGGATGATTTATTTTAATAACTGTCTGTTATTCATTTATCTTCAGTCCTTAATTCAAAGAATAAATAAGGAGTCAATTCAATAACGGCGCTTTTAGGTCCACCGTAAAATTTGTTTTTAAATATATTTTTCCTTTCAGACTTTCAACCCTTACTCTCCAATTACCTTCTTCCATTGGACTGGCACCAGGTTTTTGAATCCAACAAGCTGTATAATGGCTTTCGTATTCAAAATCCTGTTTAGAGATTTCATTTGAGGGAGAAGTCCAGATAATTTTTACCATTTCGTTTTTTTCGTAGGCCAAGCCTTCCGTTGATAAGAATAGATTTTGCATAGGATTTACTTCCTTTAAGGGGGTTAGTACCCTCTCTATTTTTGAAGCCACAAAAATTTTATTGTGTGGGTGTTCTGGTTTTAAGGGTCGTGCATTTTTATCTACAATAAAGGATTGAGAGTGAATTAATACATTTTCATCGTAAATTTTTACCGACCATTTCCCTTCAGTTAGTGGCTGATTGTTAGCAGGGTGAGGTGTCCATGAAATAATCCAATCTTTATCATAATTGCTGTTGTAAATGAGCTCTGTTTTTGAAGGCGTCGTCCATATGTATTTCAAAGTCCTATTCGTGTGGTAGTTTGCACAGCAAGTCCAAGTGTGCATTTTTTGATCGGGGTGAATAGTATCAATAGGGTGAATGATATTTTCTAAATCCAACCATCCTAGAAATAGATTTTCAGGTTGTCCCACTGCTTTAACGGTAAACGATTTTGTAGAATCACCTGATAATGCGTTATAATAATTTTTAAACTTTTTATTTCCTCGGTCTCCTTTTCCGCCGTTCGATTTTAGTAGTGCAATTTGAACTTTATCATAAGCCGACAGACTACCATTATTATTGATGTACTTCTTTAGTAAGAGGTTACTTTGACCGTATTTAATCCAGTCGTTATAAGTCATGAATTCTGTTGGAGTATGATCAAGAAAGAAAGAGCGTGGAGCCCATAATTCCAGTAATGGAAGATCTTCTGTGTTCAATGCACCTTGGCCAGCATACTTTTTTAGTTTGTCAGTAGAAGCTAAGAATTGTTGAGACAAAAATGCGGGAAAGGTGTTTATAGCTACATTTTTTTTACTTAATTTTTTTTGAACTTTTTGATACCTTGTTTCTATTTTGTCTAAATCGAAATTAAAATGGGATTCAGAGCAAATCAGTAGGATATCATTTGTTCCAATCTTCCATACGGACGCATTGTCAAACTGATCTAAGATTGTGCGGATAATGAGTTTTAAGGTCTTGTCATCCATTTCGTATAAACTGAACCATTGAGCGACATATCCTCCAGGGCGTAACTTTAACTTACAATCACGATAAAACTCCTTAGTAAACAAATTTCCAACACCTGCCGACCACGGATTGGAAGGTTGACTAATGATGACATCGTACTTATAAGGTGATAACCTTAATGCTGACACTCCATCATCTTTAATTACTTGGAGTCTACTGTCTTCTAAAGGCTTTTCGTTAACATGCTCAAAGTGCTTAGAGGCCTCGACCACTTCAGGAGAAATTTCAGCGACTTGAGCAAATTTCACAGCTG
>JBLIBC010000028.1:0-16209 GCA_047632015.1 Glaciecola sp. | reverse complement strand
GCTGAATCCAAAGCTTCATCATCAGTTACGTAAACAAACTTAGCTCTTCCTGTTTCAAACAAATTCGCATGTATTGGTCCAATCCCCGGATAATCTAATCCCGCCGAAATTGAATAAGGCTCAACCACCTGACCATCATCCGTTTGCATTAACAAACTTTTACTTGCGTGTAAAATCCCAGGCTTACCTAGCTTTGTAGTCGCAGCACTCTCTCCACTATCCACACCTAAACCTGCTGCTTCCGAAGCTATTAATTCCACACTTGGCTCATCTAAAAAATGATAAAAAGCACCAGCAGCATTACTACCTCCTCCGACACAAGCAATTACCTTATCCGGCAATTCTCGTCCTTCATGCTCTAACAATTGAACTCTCATTTCCTCACTGATGACACTTTGAAAACGAGCGACCATGTCAGGGTATGGATGCGGGCCAACTACTGAACCAATAATATAATAGGTGTCCGTCGGATTATTAATCCAATCTCTGAGGGCCTCGTTTGTTGCATCCTTTAGTGTTTTACTTCCACTTTCGGCTGGAACAACTGTAGCGCCTAACATTTCAATTCTTTTCACATTAGGCTCTTGTCTTTTGATATCGACAGCACCCATGTATATAATGCATTCTAACCCCATCAAAGCACATACTGTAGCAGTAGCAACGCCGTGTTGACCAGCTCCTGTTTCAGCTATGATTCGAGTTTTACCCAGTCGCTTGGCCAACAATATTTGACCAATAGTATTATTTATTTTATGAGCCCCTGTATGGTTTAAGTCCTCCCTTTTAAGGTAAATTTTTCCACCGTATTTTTTAGATAAATTTTTAGCTAAGTACAATGGAGTTGGACGACCTACGTAATTTTTTAAAAGATCAATGAATTCCTCTCTGAAATCATCGGTTTCCATGATAGAAAGATAATTCTCTTTTAACTCTTCCACATTTGGGTACAGCATTTCAGGAATGAAAGCCCCTCCAAACTGCCCGTAATAACCATTCTCGTCTACTTGATATTCACTAGCCATTTCACTCAAATTTGATTCGTTTTTTAATGATAAAAAACGCTGTGAAGTTAGCCTTTTTTTTATGAATTTTCGTAACCTAGAACAGATTCTTGAACACTTATCCATACGCCCTAAACCACTGCACTTTTTGACGACAAAATTATTAGTCTATACTTACTAACTGATATAATTAATAGCAAAGTAAGTTATCCCTTCACTTTCCGAACATTTTTACTAGATTTACGTAAGTGATAAACAGAGTCATTAAAAGCAGGGAAACATCATGATAAGTAGCGTATTAGATACTCAACAAAAAGCGTTAGAAATTAACCTTGACCGCTCCATTTTTGGAAGTTTTGGTGAGATCGGAGCTGGTCAAGAAATCTCTAGGTTATTTTTTCAAGCAGGGGGAGCGTCTGGAACCATCGCTAAGTCTTTGTCTGCGTACGATATGCAGATGTCTGATGCAGTGTATGGAAAGCGACCAAGTCGTTATGTTTCCAAAGCTCGTTTGCAGCAAATGCTTAAAAAAGAATACAATGATTTAATGACCAGGCTTGCTGGAAACAATCCTGACAAAAGATACTTTGCTATTTGCAATACTGTAGAGGCTATCAATTATGACAGGTCAAACAAATCACATGGTTGGATGGGGGTTAAATTTCAACTGAAACCAGGAGAAGAGCCAAACAAGGTTATTATTCACATTAGGCTTTTGGACCGAGAAAACATCCAACAGCAACAAATATTAGGAATACTAGGAGTAAATCTTCTTTACGGTTGCTATCACCTGCATCATGATCCAAAAACTATTTTGGAACACATGAATGACAATTTAATCCCAGGTCGGATGCAAATTGACATGGTTGAAATGAGTGGTCCCGCTTTCGAAAAGGCAGACAACCGTTTGTTAAGTTTATTTTTGGTAAAATCTGGAATGGCTGATGCTTGTTTGTTTCAACCAGACGGAACTACCATTCACCCAACTGAAGTTCTATACAAAAGAGATGTCCTTGCGTTACGTGGAAGGTTTCGACCTGTAACCAAAGTTCATTTGGACATGTTGAAGCACGGTTTAAGACAATTTGAAAAAGACGAAAGAGTCAAGAATAAAGATAAGATAACCATGATTACCGAGCTAACCTTAAAGGACTTAGGGGGTAAAGAAGCTTTAACTGAAAGTGATTTCTTGGACAGAATTGACATACTAACTGCTTTAGGCCAAACAGTATTGATTTCCAACTTTCAAGAATATTACAAACTTGTTCAATACTTAACCAGGTACAATACTGGAGCTCAATTAGCCCTGATACTTGGCGCCAATGCCATGATTAATGTTTTTAACGAGAAATATTACAAAAATTTAAGTGGTGGATTACTTGAGTCATTTGGGTTATTATTTCATCGCGACGTGAGGTTATACTTGTACCCGTACAAGTTCGGCTTAGAGATAATAAACAGTAAAAACATGATTGTTCCTAAGCATTTAACCTCTCTGTACCAGCATTTAATTGACAACGATAAAATTGTTGATTATGAAAATTACGACAAGGATATATTGCATATTTTTTCCAATAAAGTTTTAAATAAAATTAAAGACAACGACAAGGAGTGGGAAAAGATGGTCCCTCCTATTGTAGCTAGGATTATAAAAGCAAACAACTTGTTCAATTGGAGAACAAAGAAATTCAAAAAAGTGGTGATAAACTTTGATAAAATGAGCGATGAAAACTAGTACAGCATTTGAATACTTGTTGCAAACAAGGAAAAACACGATAGTACAATTAGAAAAGCACAACGATAATGCGACAACTACCCCTAAAGGCTATAACAATTCTTTAATTTGGAATGCAGCACACAGCTTGGTCACATTGCAACTACTTGCTTATAAGTTAAGCGGCTTAGAAATGCATGTTTCAGATGAACTGGCAAACATGTACCGAAAAGGTACACAGGCCACTACCGAAAAAAACATTGATTTAATCGAGTTAAAAGGTTTGCTAATTTCAACAGCTTTACAACTGAAAAACGACTATGAAAGCGGAATTTTTAAAAACTACTCTGCCTACACTACTAGTTATGGAATTACACTAAACTCAATTGACGAAGTGATTTCTTTCAACAATTTACATGAAGGTCTTCATTTGGGTTACATGATGGCGATGTCAAAAAACTTTTAAACAAACATTACACACTCAGCGAATCCAGTAAGCATGAAAATTGATTTAGAAGGCGAAAGAAAAGAAATTTTAAAAAGGTACCGGAAGCTTTTGCGTGATGCAAAAAAGTCTCAGGAAAACCTGGATAAAAAAATGATTCGGAAAGCTTTTGAGGTAGCTGTTGACAAGCACAAGCACATGCGCCGGAAATCTGGTGAGCCATACATATATCACCCCATTGCTGTTGCTCAAATTGTGGCTGAAGAAATTTGTCTTGGAACCACATCAATTGTATGCGCATTGCTTCATGACACTGTCGAGGATACTGATTTGACTTTAGACGACGTAGAAAGAATGTTCGGACCAAAAGTTCGATTAATCATTGACGGGTTAACAAAAATTGATGGTGTAATTGATCATTCTGATCCCAATTACTCGATACAGGGTGAGAATTTCAAAAAAATGATGCTTACTCTTTCGGAGGATGCAAGAGTAATTTTGGTAAAATTAGCAGACAGGTTGCATAACATGAGAACAATGCAATCTATGCCAAGACAAAACCAGGTTAAAACATCGTATGAGACACTGTTTTTATACGGACCACTAGCTCATCGACTAGGCCTAAATAAGATAAAGACAGAACTAGAAGATTTAGCATTCAGGTACACTGAACCGCAGTTATATGGTGAAATAGAAAAAAAACTAAATGATTCTAAAAGGGAACTGACAAAATACATCAACAAGTTTACTAAACCAATCATTGGAGTACTGGATGAAACGAATCACAAATACGTAATTAAAGGTCGTCCTAAAAGCATTTATTCGATTTCCAGAAAAATGAAAACAAAAAACATCCCTTTCGAGGAGGTGTATGATATTTTTGCGATTCGTGTGATAATTGACAGCGATAAAAAGTCAGAACAAGTTGAATGCTGGAGTATTTTTTCAATGATTACCAATTTGTATAAGCCAAATCCTAACAGGTTACGTGACTGGATTTCGATTCCAAAAGCTAACGGATACGAAGCGCTACACACCACAGTAATGGGGCCCGATGGAAAATGGGTTGAAGTTCAGCTGAGATCAAAACGGATGGATGACATTGCCGAGAAAGGCTTGGCTGCTCACTGGAAATATAAAGGTTTAGATTCTGCTGATAGCAAATTGGACCAGTGGATTACAAAAATTCGACATACGTTAGAAAACACTCAAGGTCAAACTGGTGACTTCATTGATGATTTGAAAATGGACTTATTTTCAGAAGAAATTTTTGTTTTTACCCCTGCAGGCGATATCAAAACACTACCCAAAGGTGCCACAGCTTTGGATTTCGCTTATGAGGTTCATTCAAAATTGGGAGATCAATGTATAGGTGCTAAAATAAGTCACAATTTAGTGTCTTTAAGTCATGTGTTAAATAATGGTGATCAAATAGAAATACTACACTCTACTCGCCAGACTCCTAAGGAGGACTGGTTAGATATTGCAAAAACAACCAAGTCAAAACACATCATCAAAAGTTCCTTAAAAAAGAACAAGCTTGCAACCATCGAAAAAGGGGAAGACTTATACCATAAAATCGTTGCCATTTTAGAGCTACAAGATGACAGTCTGCTGCTAAAAGAATTGGTTTCTCATTATAAAACTGGAACGAATAAGGAATTGTTTTACAGCATCGCTCTTAAAAAAATAGACAGGCATAGTATTAAAAAATACCTTGATGATAGAAAAAAACACATTGAGAATGAAAAAAACAATCAATCCGCAGACGCATTAGCTAAAAAATACAAAAAGAATGTTCTAAAACTTGGAGAAGAAAACATGGGAGTCGACTACACCCTATCGACGTGCTGTAATCCAATACCTGGGGACGAAGTATTTGGATTTATCACCAATGACAAGGGGGTTGTGGTTCATACTACCAACTGTCGAAACGCTATGCATTTACAAGCAAATTTTGCCTACAGATCGGTGAAAGCAGTTTGGGAAGTACATGAAGAAAAAGAGTACTTAACAGGTATTAGTTTCACTGGGACTGACAACAAAGGACTATTAGAAACCATAGTGGGGGTAATTTCCCATGAAGAAAAAATAAACATGAAATCCCTTACTTTTGACAGTGAAGACGGAATTTTTAATGGACAAATCATGTTGTATATTCAAAACACTAATTATTTGGACGAATTAATAAAAACATTATTCGAAATCCAGGACATCAGAAACATTAAACGAATTCATACAGTTTAATTACTTTTGATATAATTAACACCACCATTTTACGATGATTATTTCTCCTGCCAGAAGACTAGACAACGTTCAAGAATATTACTTCTCGAAAAAACTAAAGGAAATTAGGGGCTTAAATGCTCAAGGAAAAGACATCATTAATTTAGGGATTGGAAGTCCAGACCTTGCTCCTTCCTCAGAAAGTATTGACGCGCTTTGTGATACAGCAAAACAGGTAGATTCTCATGGATACCAAAGCTACACAGGGATTCCTGAACTTAGAAAATCCATTGCAAGTTGGTCTGTAAAAACGTACAATACCGTTTTGAATCCGGAAGATGAAATATTGCCATTAATGGGATCAAAGGAGGGAATCATGCACATTTCAATGGCTTTTCTGAATAAAGGCGACAAGGTATTGGTGCCAAATCCTGGATATCCTAGCTATTCTTCAGTGAGTAACCTTTTAGAAGTTGAAATCGAAAACTACGATTTGGATGAAAATATCGGATGGAACATCGATATTGAATCATTGAGACAAAAAGATTTAACAAATGTAAAGTTGATGTGGATTAACTTCCCCAACATGCCTACTGGCTCACGAGCTGACGCGAACATTTTAGAAGAACTAATTGGTTTAGCAAAAGAACATCAGTTTTTAATTATCAATGACAACCCATATTCTTTGATTCTTAATGATGACCCGTTCAGTATTTTTCAATTAAAAGGCGCCAAAGAAGTTTGTATAGAGCTGAATTCATTAAGTAAGTCACATAACATGGCTGGATGGAGAATTGGCTGGTTAGCGGGAGATGCAAGCTACCTTTCCACCGTTTTAAAGGTGAAAAGCAACATGGATTCAGGCATGTTCCTAGCATTGCAAAATGCTGCTATAAAAGCTTTTGAAAACACAGAAGAATGGCATAAAAAGCAAAATAGCATATACCAGGAACGCAAAGATTTAATAGGTGAAATTTTTGACTACTTAAATGTCAGCTACGATAAAAACAGCACCGGTATGTTTGTTTGGGGAAAAGTCAGTGATGAGCTTGACAACGTGGAAGAGTTGGTCAATAAAGTACTATACGAAGCCAATGTTTTCATAACACCTGGTTTCATTTTTGGATCAAAAGGTGACCGTTACATTCGTGCAAGTTTATGTGCTAACAAAGAAGCGATACAAAATGCGCTACAAAGAATTAAGCAGCAACTGTAAATAAAGCTATTTTAGGCAAACAAAAGAACTGCCTTAATCACTGTTTAACAAGGAGTTACAACTACATTGTCGACAGCTCAACAAATACAAAATTTGTTGTAAAATGTTTCTGCATTTATAACAATTATACATTAGATTTGTATCTCAACCGAAACTAATCCTAAGCATGGATAAATTTACATTCGTAGGCAACTCAGACGTTGCAGCTATTGAAAACTTATACCAACAGTTTTTAAACAACCCAGAATCCGTCGACGAAAGCTGGAGCCAATTCTTTAAAGGTTTTGACTTCGCAAAAGCCAACTTCGACTCTGAAGTACCGGATAACGTAGTCAAAGAATTCAACGTTTTAAAACTGGTAGCTGCTTACCGAAAACGAGGTCACTTATTCACCAAAACTAATCCTGTAAGAGAGCGCAGACAATACTCTCCTACTCTTGACTTAGAGAATTTCGAACTTGGAAAAGACGATTTGGAAACGGTTTTTCACGCAGGATCACAAATTGGAATTGGTGATGCAAAACTGAAAGACATCGTAGAGCACTTAGAGGCTACTTATTGCGCATCAGTTGGTGTGGAATACACCTACATTAGGCATCCTGAAGAGGTGGAATGGTTGAGGTCTAAAATTGAAAGCAATAAGAACAGAACTAATTTTTCAATTGCTCAAAAGCAACAAATTCTTAAAAAATTAAACCAAGCTGTCGTTTTTGAACAGTTTTTGGACAAAAAATACGTAGGTCAAAAAAGATTTTCACTTCAAGGTGCTGAAAGTTTAATTCCTGCTTTGGACTCCGTCATTGAAACCGGAGCTGATTTGGGAATAAAAGAGTTTATTTTCGGAATGGCTCACAGAGGGCGTTTGAATGTGCTCGCTAATATTTTTTATAAAACTTACAAAGAAATATTTTCTGAATTTGAATCAAAAGATTTTGACGATGAATTAGTTTTTGATGGAGATGTAAAATACCACTTAGGTTATTCATGTGACATTAAGACAGACAGCAACAAGGATGTTAAAATGACATTAGCTCCTAACCCATCACATTTAGAAGCTGTTGATCCTGTGGTTTTAGGAATAGCAAGAGCAAAACTTGACAAGCATTATGAAAAAGATGCCTCCACAGTTTGCCCTATATTAATTCATGGTGATGCCGCACTAGCTGGTCAAGGAATTGTGTACGAAGTGGTGCAAATGGCACAACTTAAAGGATACAAAACTGGAGGTACATTACACATTGCAATTAACAACCAAATTGGTTTTACAACTAACTACATTGATGCGAGGTCAAGCACCTACTGTACTGATGTAGCTAAAGTCACCTTAAGCCCTGTTTTCCACGTAAATGGAGATGATGCAGAAGCTGTTAGTCACGTCATTAATTTAGCCATGGAGTACCGTCAGAAATACAAAAAAGACGTGTTTATTGACCTGCTTTGCTACCGTAAGCACGGCCATAATGAAGGAGATGAACCGAGGTATACTCAACCTATTTTATACAAGGCTATTGCTAACCATCCAGACCCCCGAAAAATTTACGTGGACAAACTGATGAAAGAAGGAGTTTTAGAACAAGAACTAGCAAAATCCATGGAAAAACAATTCAATGATGAATTGCAAGGTAGGATGAGCGAATCTAAAGAAATTCAAAAATCGACAATCACTTCCTTTTTAGATGAATACTGGAAAGGTTACCGCAGGGGTACAAAGGAAGATTTTATTACCTCTCCTGACACTTCTGTTTCTTTAAAAGATTTAAAAAAGGTAGCGAAAGCTTTATATACTGCACCAGAAGGAAAAAAATTCATCCGCAAAATCATCAAAGAACTTGACAAAAGGAAAGCGATGATTGAAACCAATAATAAGGTTGATTGGGGAATGGCTGAATTACTTGCATATGGAACTTTAATTAACGAAGGTACTGGTGTAAGGTTTACAGGACAAGATGTACAGAGAGGAACATTCTCACATCGTCATGCGGTACTTAAAATGGAAGATACAGAGGAAAAATACATTCCTTTAAATAACATTGAGGGCAAGCACACTTCAAAAATATCTATATATAATTCCTTACTTTCTGAATATGGAGTGTTAGGTTTTGAATACGGGTACTCCTTGACGATACCAGATATACTTACCATTTGGGAAGCGCAATTTGGTGATTTCAACAATGGAGCTCAAATTATGATTGATCAATTCATTTGTGCTGGTGAAGATAAATGGAAAACGCAAAGCGGCTTAGTACTTTTGCTACCACATGGATACGAAGGAATGGGTTCTGAACATTCAAGTGCGAGAGTAGAAAGGTTTTTACAATTGTGTACAGACATTAACATGCAAGTAGCTAACTGTACAACTCCAGCAAACTTCTTTCACTTACTAAGAAGGCAACAGCACAGAGACTTTAGAAAACCTTTGATTCATTTTTCTCCTAAAAAACTTTTAAGATACCCATCTTGTGTTTCAAAAATTGAAGACTTTACAAACGGTGGCTTCCAAGAAGTATTAGATGATCCAAACATTTCAAACACCTCAAATGTTGACACCATCATGTTTTGTACTGGAAAAATTTACTATGAAATAATAGAGAGAAAAGCGGAGTATGGTGATTTTAAAAACATCGCATTAATTAGATTGGAACAAATAAACCCAGTTCCTTTAACTCAATTAAAAGCTGTCCTGAAGAAATACAACAAGGCTAAAAAGCACTATTGGGTACAAGAAGAACCAGAGAACATGGGTGCTTGGACGTACATTGCAAGAAAGTTTAGGGATGTCAATTTGGATGTTATTTCAAGACACGAAACGTCGTCTCCCGCCACAGGGTCACCGAAACGTCACGAAAAGAGAAGTAAAATATTGTACGATAAAATATTTGCCTGCGCTAAGACAATCAAAGCAACAGCAACAGTTTAAATTTTAACTAAGACATAAATTATAGATCATGGCTATAGTAGAAGTAAAAGTACCGAGTCCAGGAGAATCCATCACCGAAGTAGAAATAGCTACTTGGCTAAAAGAAAACGGTGATTACGTTGAACTTGACGAGGATATATGTGAAGTTGACTCTGACAAAGCAACATTAGGATTACCAGCTGAGCAAGCGGGAAGCATTGAAATTTTAGCTGAAGAAGGTGATGTAGTAAATGTGGGTGATGTAATCGCTAGAATAGATACTTCAGCTAAAAAACCAGCTGGAGCACCAAAGGAAGAATCTGCTCCTACTCCAGTTAAAGCAGAAGAAAAAGCAGCTCCTGTAGTAACAAAAACTGATAGTTACGCTAGCGGCCACCCATCAGTTTCAGCATCAAAATTAATTCGCGAGAATGGTGTAGATGCTTCAAAAGTGACTGGAACAGGTAAAGATGGCAGAATTACAAAATCGGATATTGTCGATTACATAGCTGCTGGTTTTGACGCTTCACCACTGGTTCAAGGTTGGGGAGGCACAAGAGACTCTTCAAATAAAAAAATGAGCTCCTTACGAAGAAAAATTGCTCAGCGTTTAGTGAGTGTAAAGCAAGAAACTGCTATGCTTACTACCTTTAACGAGGTTGACATGAAACCGATCATGGACTTACGTAAAAAATACAAGCAAAAATTCATTGAAACACATGGTGTAGGTGTTGGATTCATGTCCTTTTTTACAAAGGCTGTGACCGAAGCTCTAAATCAATTTCCATTGGTCAATTCAATGATTGACGGAAACGAAATTGTAAGTTTTGATTTCGCTGATATTGCGATTGCCGTGAGTTCACCAAAAGGATTAATGGTTCCTGTACTTAGAAATGCTGAACAAATGAGTTTAGCTGAAATTGAAAGCGGTATTAAAGGCTTAGCGATCAAGGCAAGAGATGGTAAATTAACTTTGGAAGAAATGACTGGAGGAACGTTTACCATTACAAATGGTGGAGTGTTTGGTTCCATGTTATCGACACCAATCATTAACCCTCCACAATCAGCTATACTAGGAATGCACAATATTGTTCAGCGTCCAGTTGCTATTGATGGAGAAGTGGTAATTAGACCTATCATGTATGTAGCTTTATCGTATGATCACAGGATTATTGACGGGAAAGATTCTGTTGGTTTCTTAGTTAAAATGAAAGAACTTCTTGAAGACCCTATTAAATTGATGTTCGGTGGTAAAACACCCGAAGAAGTTTTATTAGGACTTTAATACTGACATTTAAAATGTTAAAAAAAGGGACGAATTATCGTCCCTTTTTTTATATCATCTTGCATAATTCACTAACCTCAAGATATAATGAAGAGAGCACATTGGAAATCGAAACTTCATGAAATAATATTTGAAGCTGACACGCCTACGGGAAAACTGTTTGACGTGGTGCTGTTGTGGTCCATACTAATGAGTGTGGTGGTTGTCATGTTGGAGAGTGTTGAATCTTTAAAACTAGAATACGGCACATACTTCACCTACATCGAATGGAGCTTTACCATACTCTTCTCAATTGAGTACACAGCAAGGATTATAAGTATCAAAAAGCCTTTAAAGTATATTTTTAGCTTTTATGGACTTGTAGATTTATTATCTATTCTACCTACTTTTTTAGGCATATTTATAACAGGAACTCAATCCTTGTCTGTCATTAGGTCATTGAGATTGATGAGAGTATTCAGGGTTCTAAAATTAGGTCGGTTTTTATCTGAAGCTAACAGCTTAAAAACAGCCATGATGGCTAGCAAGCAGAAAATCATTGTATTCCTTTTCGCAGTTTTTAGCGCTACAATTATTTTGGGAACATTGATGTACCTCATTGAAAGCAAAGAAGCTGGATTCACAAGTATCCCAAGGAGTATATACTGGGCTATTGTAACTTTGACCACGGTTGGGTATGGGGACATTGCTCCTCAAACTGTACTAGGACAAATCATAGCATCACTCATTATGATTATCGGATATGGAATTATTGCCGTCCCAACAGGTATTGTGGGAGCTGAAATAAGTAAAGCAAATTCAACAAGCACCCGATCATGTACAACCTGTTCCAAGGAAGGACATGATGATAATGCCGATTTTTGCAAGCATTGCGGAAGTAAACTATAGTTCTTTTGAGAATAAAAACATTCTAAAGCATTAGCATATCGAAGCATTAACCATGCTCAGTAGAAAATTGCTAATAATTATCCAAAAACGTCAAATGACCTAGTGCAAATATTTAACTCGAATAGGTTTAGGTGCATGTACATATTAGGTACTACTTGATTACAAACCAGCATACAGGGAGAATATAACGAACAGGTTCCTTTAGCCTAACACTTAAGTGCAAAATCTAGTTCATCTCGATTCGACAGCAAAGTAAAATTGGAAAATCTTAAATAAAAATGCCCAATGACTAACAAAGTCATTGGGCATTTTAATACAAACTGACAAGTTTGATTTACTTTTTTAAAGCAACCAAAGCACCGTCGATGATGTCATCAACTACACTTGGGTCTAGTAAGGTTGATGTATCTCCTAATGCAGAAACATCTCCTTCAGCTACTTTTCGTAGTATTCTTCTCATGATTTTCCCAGAACGCGTTTTAGGTAATCCTGGAACAATTTGAATTTTATCAGGTTTAGCGATTGGTCCTATTTCCTTAGTTACAATTTGTAACACTTCCTTTCTGAACGCGTCAGCATCAGCTGGTGTCTCTTCACAAATTACATAAGCGTAAATTCCTTGACCTTTAATTTCATGAGGAAAACCAACAATTGCGGATTCCACAACATTGCTGTGCTCATTAATGGCATTTTCCACCTCGGCGGTTCCCATTCTGTGACCACTTACGTTGATTACGTCATCTACCCTACCAGTAATTCTGTAATATCCATCCTCATCTCTTTTGCATCCATCACCTGTGAAATACATGTCCTTATAGGTGCCAAAATAGACCTCTTTGCATCTGTCATGGTTTCCGTAAGTAGTTCTGATAATTGATGGCCATGGAAACTTAATACACAAGTTACCATCCACTCCATTCCCTTCCACTTCTTTTCCTTCCGCATCCATAATTGCTAACTGAATACCTGGCATCGGCAATGTAGCAAATGTTGGTTTTTCAGGAGTAATTCCAGCTAAGGGAGAAATTAAGAATCCAGCTGTTTCTGTTTGCCAATAGGTATCTACAATTGGACACTTTCCACGTCCAACATTTTTGTGATACCAATGCCAAGCTTCTTCATTGATTGGCTCACCTACGGAACCTAAAGTTTTAATCAAACTTAAATCATATTTCTCCACAAACTCAGTCCCGTAAACTTGCAACGCTCTAATAGCAGTTGGGGCAGTATAAAACTGGTTCACTTTATGTTTTTCACAAACTTCCCAAAACCTTCCAGCATCAGGATAAGTAGGAACACCTTCAAACATCATAGTTGTTGCTCCTGCTAATAATGGTCCATAAATAATATACGAGTGACCAGTAATCCAACCTATGTCGGCAGTACACCAATACACATCGTTTTCTTCGTATTGAAATGCATTTCTAAAAGTATAATCTGTGTACACCATGTATCCTCCAGTAGTATGAACAACTCCTTTTGGTTGACCAGTTGATCCGGAGGTATATAATATAAATAACATGTCTTCAGATCCAACAGCAGTAGCCGGACAATTTGCATCCACTTTTGCTACTTCGTCATTCCACCACTTATCTCTTCCGTCAACCATTGTCACTTCAGCACCAGTTCTATTCACAACGATTACTGATTCAATACAAGGTGAAGTTTCACACGCTTGGTCAACCACAGCTTTTACTGGGATGTTCTTTTTTCCTCTGTAGTTTCCGTCTGACGTTAATACTACTCTTGCTTCTGCATCATTAACTCTATCCGACAACGCTTGTGCTGAAAACCCTGCAAAAACAACTGAATGCACAGCTCCAATTCTTGCTGTTGCTAAACAAGCTATTGCTAATTCAGGAACCATTGGCATGTACATACAAACCCTATCTCCTTTTTTAATTCCTTGAGCTTTTAATACGTTAGCAAATTCACATACTTTTTGATGAAGTTGCTTGTAAGTTAACTTTACAGCCGCCTCTCCTGGTTCGTTCGGCTCCCATAAAATAGCTACTTTATCTCCTCGTTCCTCCAAGTGACGATCCAAACAGTTTTCTGTAATATTTAACTCACCACCTTCGAACCAATTAATTTTTGGGTCTGAAAAATTCCAATCTAAAACCTTATCCCACTTCTTTTTCCATACAAACTTTTCAGCATGCGCTTCCCAAAACCCCTCAGGGTTGTCCACACTTTTTTTGTATTCATCTTTATACTCATCAAAGGTTCTTATCCTGCTTCTAACTTCCATGTTCAGTCTTAATTTAGATTTGTATTGTTTTCAGTGGCTAAATATAGTCAAACCACATAGCTTTTGGGAATTTTAACGAAGAATCTTTTTGTTTCTTAAAGGCGAAAAACTCAACCATAGCCTAGTTATGGTTTTGTTTTTTAACAGGTGCAAAAGAGAAATTGACAAGTCAAAAAAAAACAAAAAGTTAATTGTATTGACTACAAACTTAAAGCGCATCTAAATTTCCAAAAAAAGACTTATAAATCACGTAGGAATGCAGTATCGATAAAAATAGGCTGCATGACTTTATCAAGACAATGACATTAAAACACCAATAAAGTTGAAATGATGATATATATTTGGAGCAAACAATTACTTACACTCATGAAAATTCAATATTACTTTTTTGTCGCTGCAACACTTTTTTTATTCTCATGCACAGACAACGAACAAGCTCAGACAATAAATTTAAACATAGATGAAAACTCAAACATTTCATTAAATGACAACTGGCTCATGAAGAGAGCTAGTGAAGTTGATCAAAATGGTTTGGAGCTAAGCTCAACTACGCTGGACAATAAGTCTTGGCTGAAGGCTCAATTACCAAGTACGGTGATGGCGATTTTAGTTGACAACGGGGTATATAAAAAGCCTTACGAGCAAAACAACATGACCAATATTCCTATGGATTCTATTTTGAAACCATGGTGGTTTACTTCCTCTTTCA
Source organism: Glaciecola sp. (assembly GCA_047632015.1). Taxonomy (GTDB): domain Bacteria; phylum Bacteroidota; class Bacteroidia; order Flavobacteriales_C; genus JBLIAZ01. The sequence goes on along the minus strand of JBLIBC010000028.1, from coordinate 1,578 downwards.
ACCTGGAATCTGTTGAGAACAATACTTTTAGTTTAAATTTTGACGGGATTAACTACAAAGCTGAAGTGTATTTAAATGGTGTATTGGTAGCAGACTCAAACAAAATAGCTGGTGCTTTCAATACTTTTCAATTGCAAGTTACTGAACACCTTAAAACAGGTCAAAACCATTTAGCAATCTTGTTATTACCACCTGCTACTGGTGCTTACTCAATTGGATTTGTAGATTGGGCACCAACTCCTCCGGACAAAAACATGGGTATATGGAGAGGGATTCACTTAAATGTAAGTAAGGAAGTTTCCATGACAGAAACTTTCGTTCAATCGGATTTAAACATTAAGGATTTTTCAAGTGCTGAAATTACCATATCAACTGTTCTTGAAAATAACACAGACAAAGAACAGATTGTAACGCTAAACGGAAAATTTGAAGGGGTATCGTTTACACACGATGTGCATATAAAATCTACAGAAAAAAAGAAGGTAGTTTTAACATCTAGTGAAGTAGCATCACTTAAGCTAAACAAACCGAGAGTTTGGTGGCCTGTAGGATATGGCGAAGCTAATTTATACCAATTACAATTATCAGCATCAGTAAACAAAGGAGTTTCTGCTAAAGAAAAAGTTCAATTTGGTGTAAGAAAAATTGCTGATTATAAAAATCAAAATGGCCACCGAGGATACATGGTAAACGGTCAAAAAATATTAATAAAAGGAGCTGGATGGCTTGATAAATTATTCTTAGAAAATGACTCTTTATATGACATCCAGCAAATGGAATATGTGGTTGACATGAACATGAACTGCGTAAGATTTGAAGGTTTTTGGGGGAAAGATCACCACATTTATGACTTATGCGATGAATACGGCTTACTGGCTATGGTAGGATTCAGCTGTCATTGGGAGTGGCATGATTACATTGGTACTCCTTGTAACGAGGACAAGTATGGTTGTGCCGACGATGAAACAGAAATTGAGTTAGTAGCAAACTATTGGAAGAGTCAAGTTAAATACTTGAGAAATCACGCTTCTATTTATTCATGGGTTGGAGGTAGTGACTTTTTACCTCATCCTGATTTAGAAAAAAAATTCATTTCTATTTTAGAAGAAGAAAATCCATCAGCACCCTATTTAGGAGCTGCAAAATGGCATACTAGTTCAGTAAGCGGAGAAACAGGCGTAAAAATGGAAGGTCCTTACGACTACGTTACTCCTAATTATTGGTACAACGATACACTACGAGGAGGTGCATTTGGATTCAATACGGAAACCGGTCCTGGGCCGCAACCTCCAATCTATTCGTCTTTAATAAAAATGTATGGTGAAAACTTAAACTACCCTATCGATTCTACTTGGAACTTTCATCATGGAAGGTTTGCTTTTGGGACAATGGACAAGTACATGAAAGCATTTGAAGCGAGATACGGAGCATCACCAACTTTGGAGGATTTTGCATTGGTTTCACAAATTGCAAGTTACGAGGCTATTCGTCCAATGTATGAAGCCTTTAGAGTAAATCAGCCGAATACAACGGGAATTGTGCAATGGATGTTAAACTCCGCATGGCCTGAAACATTTT
>JBLIBC010000027.1:0-16224 GCA_047632015.1 Glaciecola sp. | reverse complement strand
GCCTAATCTATGTTTTTGTAGGGCGATTTAAAAGTACTTATTTTCGTTTACCTAATTAGCCACAACTTTGGCTTTGGGGTTTAACTTTTTTCTGCTAAAACGTCAAAACAAAGTTTTGGCGGTGCTTATTAATTGCTCTGCTATTTCAAATAACCACCAACTGCCCTATAAAATATAGATGATGTTGTAAAACGTTTTTATTCTTCATCAACCTCACTCATTCTTTCATTGATAAATTCAAAAAATCCCATTTCCCATGAAATCTCCCAGACTTCATGATCCCAATCCACTGTTGAATTAGTATTGTCATTTACTCGCAAAAAGCATTGAGCATTTCCACCACCGTCAGGATAAAATTCCAGCAAATTAGAAAACGAGTAATCATCAGGACTGACATTTTGTTCTTTGCAAATTGGGTCCATCATTTCTGCCATAACCTTAATGTCCTCATTTGGCATTACATAATAAGCATCATAAATCTCTCCAAATCCATTATGGATTGAATAAAATTCTTTTAAATCATTGGGGATATTCCAATTATAAGTCTGAAGATTTTTATTTGGTTGAGGATTGAATATTGGAGCGCCACCAGTATAAATTTTATAATATTCTCTTTCATCATGGAGTTTCATGTCAAGGAAATAATGCAAATGCCAAGTTTCTTCCTTTTTCTCTGCATATATAAACTTGCATCTATTTTTAAGAGCCTTAATTAAAAGCGGTAGTTTGTTTTTAATCGGCTTAAAGTTTTTATCAATAGATTCTTGGATAGATAGGTCATTCAATGAATACCAAGGACAATCATTTGGGAAATTTCCTTTATTGTAATAATTGGCACTATTACGATATTCAAATATTAGTTTAATTCCCTCGAATCCATATTTATCAATAACAGTTTTTTCTAAGTCAGTTGTTCTTATCCACTCTGAGTCAAATTGTTTTTCAGGGTCTTGTTTTAGCTCTTCTCTAAGTTGATTTTTAGTTGAGTCATCTAACTCCAATCTTACTATTTTTTCATTAGATTCTTTTTTGTCCTTACAACCAAGTAATGATAGGAGTCCCATTAGCAATATTATTTGAAAAATTTTCTTCATCTATGTTTTACAACGCCTATGCTATGTGGCGAAGCCATCCCGAAGGGTGGCTATGACATATAACACTTGTTGGGTTTTCGTTATTTTATTTTAGTTACGTCAGACATACTTATTGGTAAGTTTAGCCTTGCTGATTTTTGCTTCATTCGGCATAGCTCAAACAAGTTTGGCTCTGCACTCATTTATCGCAAAAATTTGGTTTGTGCTGTTGGTTTTTGTGCGACTTTCCAATGTGTATGACTGTGTTATTATTATTCATTGTGCAATATGTGCAATTAATGTGCAATTCAATTTAAACTGTAAAAAGCACCTGCTCCTTTTTGTCCGCTTGGCTTTATTAGTCCTTTTTCTACTAATTCAGAAAAGTCATTACTTGCAGTGTTTCGTGAGCAATCATTTATTTTCTGATACTCACTATTTGTAATTTTTCCATTTTCTTTAGTGAAAAGAATCAGGGACGGCGACTAATTTAAATCACATAAAATTCACGTCATCCAAAAGGCGTTTATGGGATTTGTAGGAGCGAGGAGGAACGACGAACAAGTGAATTCGAAAAAATGATATGTATGAACAAAAAAAATCCCGTGCGTTAGGAAACCTCAAAAAAAGCCTGTCCGAGATTCTAGGGAATCGAGTTCTTTTTTTGGCGGGGAGGAGGACGTAGTTTTCAACAAGACCATGGTCGCCCTTGATTTTTTGCTTCGTTTTTTATCAAGAACCGAGGAGGTACGACGAACTGGTGAATTCGGAAAGAATAAAATATGATGAACAAAAAATGAAGGGTTTTGCTTCTTTGATCAAAAGAAGACCTTTGTTTCTTTTGGTTAAAAGAAAGGCAAACACAGTGGAACGTAATAGCATGCAATGGAACCCGAGGAGGAACGACGAACAAGTGAACACGAAGAAATAAAATAGGGTGAACAAATTGCAAAACAAATCTCGTAGAGAAAGTGAAAGGTCAAAACATAAAAAAACCCGAGTTAAAAACTCAGGTTTCTTAAATATTATATCAAATGGTATTACCCAGTAACCTCCATCGCCAATTCAGCATCAACCAATATCCTTCCACAGTGCTCACAAATAGAAACTTTCTTCCTTGTAGCAATGTCAATTTGTCTTTGGTGAGGTATTTTATTAAAACACCCTCCACAAGAATCTCTATCTAACGCTACAACTCCCAATCCATTCCTTACACTTCCTCTAACTCTTTTATAAGCGATTAACATTCTCTCGTCAATTGCTTTTTCATTTTTAGCTGAAGCTTTCAATAATTTCTCTTCTTCTTTTGCTGTTTCAGCAATGATGTTCTCTAACTCTTCTTGTTTGCTTTTTAAATCAGCTTGTCTTCTTGCTAAAAGCTCGTCACTTTCAGTAAGGACTTCTTTTTTATTCCTTATTACGATTTCAGCTGCAATAGCTCTTTTGTTAGACAATTCAATTTCTAATGATTGAAATTCAATTTCCTTACTAATAGCATCGTATTCTCTGTTGTTCCTAACTCCTTTTTGTTGCTCTTCTGACTTTTTGATTGAAATCAAAGCATCTTTTACGATGTTCTTTTTTTCGTTCACTTCGTCAACCAACTTTTGAATTTCAGCGTTTGACTTATTAACTCTTGTCTCAATCCCTGCAATCTCATCTTCTAAATCCTCTACTTCCAGCGGAAGTTCACCTCTAACGATTTGAATTTTATCAATTTTAGAATCTACAGTTTGTAACTTGTATAAAGCCAGTAACTTTTCTTCTACCGTTGTTTCAACTTTTACTTTTGCCATAATGTGCTATAAATATTTAACCGGATTAGTATTTACCTCCGAAAAATGGAGCGTAAAGGTAGGGAATTTTTCAGTAAGAATTTCACAAATCAAATCCTTAGTGCAACTTTCCGCTTCATAATGTCCTATATCCACTATAACTATCTGATTTTCAGCATCAAAGTACTGGTGATATTTGAAGTCGGAGGTAATAAAAACATCAGCTCCTTGGGCTATGGCGTCTGCAAGTAAAAACGAACCGCTTCCTCCGCAAAACGCTACTTTTTTTACATGCTTATTTAACAAGGCTGTGTACTTTAACATGGGAACGTTTAGTGCTTTTTTTACATGCTGTAAAAATGCTGTTTCCTCCATGTGGTTTTGAACCTCACCTACCATCCCTGCACCCACATTATCCATTCCTGGATTGACACTTAGTATTTGTAAATTTTGCAATGCTAATAGGTCACCTATTTTTTTATTCACTCCGTTTGAAACGCTGTCCAAGTTGGTGTGAATAGCGTAAATAGCAACCTTATTTTCGATGGCTTTAATAACTGTGCGCTCCACGTAGTTGCTACCGTTAAACTTTTTAAGTCCTGAAAACACTATTGGATGATGAGCAATGATTAAGTTAGCTCCTTTTGAAATGGCTTCCTCCACTACATCCTCCGTGCAATCCAAACTTACCACGGCAGCTGTTACCTTGAGGGTTTCATTCCCTACAATAAGTCCTGAATTATCATAAGAAGCTTGGTATTCCAAAGGTGCAATTTGCTCCAAATGAGCTATTATATCTTTTAAAATCATAGCAGTAAAATTAGTGTTTATTTTTGAAGCGTTGGAAAATGTGCCAAGTCTTTGATTGCTTGATAATCATGCGATGGTATTATGTGAATATCAGCTTGTAATTTTTGTAAATAATGTAGCAGCACCAATTGATTTTGTACAGCCTTCCTGTCGTTGTCCACTTGATTTCTTGGAATGAAATGTTTTTCGGAAGGTCCCGTAATTGCCTCCTTAGCAAAAGCAACATCACCAATAAAAAAATATTTGTTCCCCGATGGCAAATTCAAAAACATGCCTATACTGCCCTTTGTGTGACCCTGCAATGGAACCAACACCACGGTACCGTCACCAAATAAATCCAAACTTTGTAAAAACACTTTGTAGGGGATGCTGTCAAAAGTTAAAAACTTCCATTGCACATTACTGGAGTCAAATTGTTGCTGGATAAAATAGGATCCCTCACTGTGTTCCTGAAAAGCATGATCGTGCTCCAACTTGGTGGTGTATACTAATGGGTGATGGAAATCCTCAATCCCTCCAGCATGATCCCAGTGCATGTGGGATAGTAAAACGAAAGCCAAGAAATCCTTGCTGTAGTGGTTTTCCTCCAAGGTTTCAGCAACCGTTTTTAATTTGACATACTTGCTCCCCTTTCTTTGAACAAATGAAAATTGATCCTTTACTTGATTGCTTACCTCGCTCCCTATTCCTGTGTCAAACAAAAAATTACCTTGAGGATGTTGGACAAGGAATGCTGAATGAGTAATTTTTCTTTTTTTGAACCACTTTCCACCTTTAAAAAGGAATGCTTCTTTGGTAAAAGAATAAGCTGTTTCAATTACCGAAAAGGACACCTTAACAGCAGTGTCCAATTGGTAATCTTTTGCACTTAAAACGGGTATTGGAAAGTCCTTAAGTTTTAAACTTGAGTTACACGAAGTCAGGAATAAAACCAATATCGATATTGAAAGTACTTTAAGCAAGAAGGCTCTCGACTTCTTTTAATATTAACTGATCCGCATCCGATATTGCCAGTTTGTTGATGTTCACCACTAGCTTTTGCATTTTATCGGGATCCGTTAACATGCCTACTATTTCGGCGTACAGTTTTTCCTTTGTTTGATCATCCTTTACCAGTACTGCTGCATCTTTTAACACCAAGGTCATGGCATTTTTTGTTTGATGATCCTCCGACGCATATGGATAAGGAACCAATATAGCAGGTTTTGCCACCAAGGACAATTCCGACACTGACATGGCTCCAGCTCTTGAAACCACCACATCGGCAGCAGCATAAGCCAAGTCCATTTCATAAATGAACTCATGTGGTTTAACACCGTCGTATACTAGTTCAGTGACCGCTTGGACAGACTGCTCTTTGTAATGAACACCGGTTTGCCACAATACTTGATAGTTATTTTCCTTGAATTTTGGCAAGGACTCGTGTATTGCTTGGTTGATGCTTCTTGCTCCTAAACTTCCTCCAATCACTAAAACGACTGGACGTGAGTCATCCAAGTTAAAATGCTTTAAGGCATCCTCTCTTTTACCTGCTAACTTGACTATTTCCTGACGAACTGGATTTCCGGTTAGCACTAATTTGCTTTTAGGGAAGTACTTTTCCATGTTGGCAAAAGCGACACACACCCGATTTACACTTTTACCCAACAGTTTATTTGTGATTCCAGGAAAGGAATTTGATTCGTGAATTAATGCTGGCACTCCCATCATAGTGGCTGCTTTAAGTAATGGACCTCCAGCATATCCACCAACACCAATAGCGATGTCAGGCTTAAAGGACTTGATGATGAGCATGGAATGAATTAAGCTTACTATTACTTTTAAGGGAAACATGAGGTTAGCAAGAGTCAACTTCCTTTGTAAACCACTAATCCATAATCCTTTAATTGGGTAACCTGCTTTTGGCACCTTTTCCATTTCCATTTTACCCTTGGCTCCGACAAATAAAATATCAGCATCCGGGTATTTATTTTTGATGGCATTGGCAATTGCCACAGCAGGAAAAATATGTCCTCCGGTTCCTCCTCCGCTTACAATGACTTTTAGTTTTCCGTTTTCTTTACTCATGCCGTCGCTGGTTTTTCTTACGTGTTTTTTTCTAACTTTTCCTTTTCTGACTTTTTTACAACGTCCCTGCTGACACTCAAAATAATGCCAATGGACAATGCAGTGAACCAAATGGATGTTCCTCCCATGCTTATCATGGGTAAAGCTTGTCCTGTTACAGGAAATAATCCCACGGCTACAGCCATGTTACTGAACGCTTGAAACGAAATACTGAATGCAAGGCCAATTACAAGCAGCGATGAAAATAACTTAGGTGCTTTTACCGCTACTTTGATGCTCCTGAACAAAAAGAGCAGGTACATCAGTAAGGTCACGAAACCTCCTACCATACCGAAATTTTTAATCAAAGTGGAAAACATAAAATCCGATGCCGCTTGTGGCGGAGCAGGGTATTTCCCACCGTTTAACATGGTTCCAAACATACCCCCGTCAAGGATGGCTGCTTTTGATAAATTACTTTGATAGTTACCTTCTTGGTCGTCGGCCACGTCAGAGAATGAATTTAAACGACTCATCCACGTATCCATTCTCGGAAACAAATCGGGCTTGACTAAAACCACTAATACAAAAACCAAAACGATACCTCCTAGTACAATTCCGATGTGTGATATTTTTACATTACCAAAAAACATGATAATGATGCAAGTACCAAATATAAGTGCGGTGGTGCTAAAATCCTCCTTTACAGTTAAGGCACAAACCATTAACACGGGTGCAAAAACATGTAACATCACTTGTTTAAAGTCGCCTAGTATGGCTTGTTTTTTTGATAAGGCCCTGGCTAAATACAGTGTCAAAGCTAACTTGGCAAAATCCGAAGTTTGAAAACTTAACCCAACAATGGGGATCCGCATCCATCTTGTAGCTGCATTGGCCTCCACACCACTGATCATTGTAAACAGCAACAAAGGCACGGCAATGTACATTAAGTACATGGACAATTTGGAGAAATAACTGTGATTAATCAGGTGCACATAATAAATGAGCACCAAGGAAGTAAGTAAAATGAAAAAATGTTTAATGACAAAAAACGATGTGTTACCTCCTTTAAAACTAAGTGCTAACTCGTCGGTCGCCACGTATATCAGCGGCAAGGAAATCAAGGCTAAAAATATGGTAATCACCCATATTATTTTATCACCTTGAATTTTATCGTAGACCCATTTCATCTAACAGCAATATATTTTACCAGTTTTTAAAACGAATTAAAATAAAGAGGACAAAATTCCAGGGAACAAAAGGGATAGTTCCAACAGCAATTAATTGCCAATTTTATTTTAATCAAATGCTAGTATCTCGTTGAGATTAAACTAGACTTTTTTAGTATACAATGAGCTTATAAATAATCACATAAACCCATATAAGCTGATGCAAAAGATTTTACAATCCTCTTACAGCTTTTTTAAATACTTTACCTCTTTCCTCCAAGTTGTCAAACATGTTGAAACTTGCAGCAGCAGGAGATAACAATACTGTTTCACCTTTTTCGGCAGCGTAGTACGCATTACGTACAGCTTCCTCCATTGATGCAGCATCAGTAATTAAAGACACTTTGTCCATGAAGTTTTCGAACATTTTTGGCTTTTCAGTTCCCATGTAAATGATTGCTCTAACTTTGTCTTTTACTAGTCCGTGTAATGAACTGTAATCAACCATTTTATCCACACCACCTACAATCCAAATCACCTTTTTTTCCATTCTTTCCAAGGCGTACCAAGTTGAATTGACGTTAGTTGCTTTTGAATCGTTAATGTATTCCACACCATGGATGTTTGCTACGAACTCCAATCTATGCTCTACGTTTTCAAAATCAGAAAACTTTTCACGGATGCTGTCCTTGCGAACCTTTCCCAAATTTTTCTTTAAGTTTTCGGCCATTGTGGTGCCTAAAACTAATTTGTCTTGAATTTCAAAATTCCCTTTTGTTGTCATTGTTTAATTTAAATTATTGGTTTATAGTTTACTTGTTGTTTATTCACTGTTTATGTACTGCTTGCTTATATTGTATTCCTCTGTCTTCGTAATTCTTAAATAAATCGAAACTTGCACATGCTGGTGATAACAACACCACATCTCCTTCACTTGCCAACTTAGTTGCTGCATCCACCGCTTCCTTTGCACTTCCTACCTCCTGTATTTGACTAACCATTCCTGTGAATGCTTGTAACAGTTTCTTGTTGTCTGTTCCCAAGCAAACGATCCCTTTCACTTTACTGGCCACTAAGTCATTCAATACGGAGTAATCATTTCCTTTGTCCACACCTCCTACAATCCAAATCACTGGTTTTGCCATGGCGTCCAAAGCGTAATAAGTAGCATCCACATTGGTGGCTTTGGAATCGTTAATGTATTCCACACCAGCTACGTCTTTCACTTTTTCCAACCTGTGCTCAATGGCTTGAAAACTGCTTAAAGCTTCCTTAATTTCCTCGGAGCTTAACTTTAGCTCTTCACCAACTAACACAGCAGCTAAGGCGTTTAACAAGTTGTGCTTTCCTTTGAGGAGTACGTTTTGAGTGGACATTGTAAAACCTTGTTCACTTTGTAATTTCCCGTCTTCCACCGTTGCGGCAACTTCATCAGCTGCGTTTATTAACCCGTAAGCTTTGCTTTTCCCTGGGTAATTTGCTTTAGCTAAATTGTCCACCACTGTTGCGTCATCCATGCAGTAAACCAATACCGATTTTTCGTCAGCTTGATTCAATATTCTGAACTTAGAGTCAACATAGTTTTGAAGCTTGTAATCGTAACGGTCCAAATGGTCGGCGGTTACATTTAACAACACTGCGATATCCATTTTTAAGGTATCGATGTCGTCCAGCTGAAAACTACTTAACTCCAACACGTAGACATCGACATCATTTTCAGCCACTTCCTCTGCAACTTGTTTGGCAAAACTGAACCCGATGTTCCCTGCTAGTCCTGCTTTTTTACCTGCCTTTTTAAGCATGTGGTAAATCAAGGATGTGGTAGTGGTTTTCCCGTTGCTGCCAGTAATACCTATTAGCTTGGCGTTAGTAAACCGACTTGCCCATTCAATTTCAGAAATAACAGGAATACCTTTCCCTTTTAGTTCCTGAATAAGGGGTGCTTTGTCTGGAATACCAGGACTTTTCACCACTACAGTCGCTTCAAATATGCGGTTTAGGCTATGCCCTTTCTCCTCAAATTCGATTTCATTATTTAAAAGAACGTCTTTATACTTTTGTTTGAGGCTTCCATTGTCCGACAACAGGACCTCATAATTTTTCTTTTTTCCTAAAATGGCTGCTCCTACTCCGCTTTCACCTCCTCCAAGCACCACTAACTTTCCTTTACCTTCCTCCTCCTGCATTCTATCTTAACTTCAATGTCACGATGGATAAAATGGCAAGCAATATTCCTACAATCCAAAATCTGCTTACAATTTTAGCTTCCGGCATGCCTTTCTTTTGATAGTGATGATGCAATGGTGCCATCAAGAAAATTCTTTTCCCTGCGCCCATTCTTTTTTTAGTGTATTTGAAGTAGCCTACTTGTATTACCACACTTAAGTTTTCGATTAAAAAGATGCCACAAATGATTGGAATTAATAACTCCTTGCGAATAGCGATAGCAAACACAGCGATGATTCCTCCCAAGGATAAACTTCCTGTGTCACCCATAAACACTTGTGCTGGGAAAGCGTTGTACCATAAAAAGCCAATGCACGCTCCTATGAATGCACCCATGAATATCACAAGCTCCCCTGCATGAGGTATGTACATGATGTTCAGGTAATCAGCAAAAAACACGTTACCCGAAACGTATGCCATAATGGCTAACGTAACACCAATTATTGCCGAGGTTCCAGTGGCTAAACCGTCAATTCCGTCCGTTAAATTGGCGCCATTGGACACTGCTGTTACTATAAATATGACTATTGGAATAAATGCCAACCATGCCCAATCAACGGGATCAAGACCGGTCCAAGCTACTAGGGAACCATAATCAAATTCATTGTCCTTCAAAAATGGAATACTAGTCACCATGGACTTTGTTCCTTCTAAGTTACTAGTCGTTTTTACCACTTTCTCCCCCACCATTTCGTACTTGGTTTGAACATCCTCAACCACTACTACATCGTTGTGAAAAAACAAGGTTAACCCTACAATTAGCCCTATGCCTATTTGACCTACAATTTTTGCCTTTCCTTGTAGTCCTTCTTTGTTCTTTTTAAACACTTTGATGTAGTCGTCCAAAAAACCAATAGCACCAAGCCAAACGGTTGATATCAACAACAAGATGATGTAGATGTTATCCAACCTAGCAAACAGTAAAGTTGGGATGATGATGGCCGAAAGAATGATTAAACCACCCATGGTTGGTGTTCCTTCTTTTTCCTTTTGACCATCCAAACCTAAATCACGAACCGACTCACCCACTTGCAATCTGTGCAGCAAACGAATGATTCGCTTTCCCAATAACATGGAAATAATCAGTGATAAAATAATGGCCATTCCTGCTCTGAAGGTGATGTAATGAAACACACCTGCACCTGGGAAATTTAGCTCATTATGGAGGTATTGGAATAATTCGTATAACATTATTTACCTAGCATTTTAAATGATTCTTCTAAGGTTTCTTTATCGTCAAAAGGATGTTTTACTCCTTTAATGTCTTGGTATTTTTCGTGCCCTTTCCCTGCTACAAGTACAATGTCATTCTCACCGGAAAGCATGCAAGCCGTTTTAATTGCTTCAAACCTGTCTGTAATTGACAGCACCTTTTTTAAGTCGGCAGCCTCTAAACCGATTTTCATATCGTTGATGATTGCCTCTGGGTTTTCACTTCGAGGATTATCAGATGTCAAAATAACTTGATCACTTAACCTGCAAGCGATTTTTGCCATGACCGATCTTTTTTCTTTGTCCCTGTCTCCTCCACAACCTACTACGGTTATCACTTTTTCGGCGCCTTCACGAATGTCACCAATGGTGTCCAATACCTTTTTTAAAGCGTCTGGCGTATGTGCGTAATCCACAATAGCTATGGTGTTTTGTTCTGACTTGAAGTATTGAAACCTTCCTTCCACTGAACTCAAGTTACTTAAGCTAGTAAGTGCTTGGATTTTTTCCTCCTGTAACAAGATGGCCGCAGCATACACTGCTAATAAATTGTAAGCGTTAAATGTGCCTATCAACCTGCTCCACACTTCCTGTCCATCAATTTCCAATTGTAAACCTGCAAAGGTGTTTTCGATGATGCGGCATTTGAAATCCGCCATGGTTCGTAAACCATAACTGTACACTTTTGCTTGGGTGTTGTTAATCATGGTTGAACCGTGCTTTTCATCACTGTTAATTAGTGCAATCGCATCAGAAGATAAGTCGTCAAAAAACTTCTTTTTTGCTAGTATGTACTCATCAAAAGTTTTATGATAATCCAAATGATCATGAGACAAGTTGGAAAATATAGCAAGGTCAAATTCCAATCCTGCAATCCTATTTTGATGAATGGCGTGAGAGCTCACTTCCATGAAGCAGTACTTGCAATCTTCCTCCACCATTTTGGCTAATGTTCTGTTGATTTCAACAGCGTCTCCAGTAGTATGAGTGGATGGAATAACTTCCCCGTTAATTTGATTTTTCACCGTGGACAACAATCCTACTTTTTTTCCTAGGCTCCTGTATAGCAGGAACAATAAACTCACAGTAGTTGTTTTTCCGTTGGTTCCTGTAACCCCCACTAGCTTAATTTTGCTTGACGGTTGATCGTAAAAATTACTGGCAATGATTCCTAAGGCAAAGGAAGAATCCTTCACTTTAATGTAAGTAATTTTTTCGTTTAGTTCCGTTGGAAACTCTTCACACACTACTGCAACTGCACCTTTTTCAATGGCTGTTTCAATGTAGTTGTGTCCGTCAACTTGCGTACCTCTAGTGGCCACAAAAACGGACGCTATCCCAACTTTTCTTGAATCAAAACACACGGAGGAAATGGCCAAATTGGTCGTCCCATTCATGTTATCAATTCCCGCTTTGTATAGTAAATCAGACAGTAATTTCATTACGCTAATATCAATTCAATTGTTTTTCCTCTAATTATTTTACTCCCAGGCTGAAGGCTTTGCTTAACCACTTTCCCACTTCCTTTAACCACTACATTTAATCCTGCATTTTCAAGAAGATACACTGCGTCCCTTAGTCCTAATGACTTCACGTTTGGCACACCTTTACTTATCATTTTTTTTGTTTTGACCTCCAACAATTTATTGGAATAATTGGCTTGAACCCATTCTCCGTCAATGTTATTAGCTAAGGTTGGTAAGGACAGTTTTTTTGCAACCGTTTCGTAATCGAATTTAGCTCCTCCTTTTAACAACATCTTTTCTTTCACTTTTTCCTTTGCCAGCACTCGTCTTAGGGATGGCGAAGTGGAGTACAACCTGTCAGATATTTTTCTAAAGACAGGAAGTGCTACTTGGCTACCATAAAATCCATTTCGTGTTGGGTTGGTAACCATGACAATACATGTATACGTAGGTTTGTCAGCAGGAAAATACCCAGCAAAGGACGCTATGTACTGTTTTTTCTCACCTTTCTTTCTGCTCCAATAATTCAACTGAGCTGTTCCTGTTTTCCCCGCCACAGAATAAGGTGTACCCTTAAACCCCTTTTTTGCAGTCCCATTTAAAACAACTCCTTCTAAAAGAGATTGAACTTGTTGTAACGTCTCCTTAGAACAAATTGCTTTCTTAATTAATTTTGGACTAAATGGCACCACGACCTCTTGCTTATCACAAACCTTTTCAACAAAGGTTGGTCTTAGTAAATTTCCGTCATTAGCAACCGCATTGTAAAACGACAAAATTTGCAATGGAGTTAATGCCACCTCATAACCTATAGACATCCATGGCAATGTAATTCCTGACCATTGGTCTTTTTGTGATGGATTTTTAATTTTTGGCGATGGTTCCCCGTGAATTTTTAAATCAAGTTTTTCGTTCAGTCTAAATCCAAACAAGCGGTCAATGAACTCTTGAGGATTATCACCATAAGCTTTGGTAACCATTTGTGCTATTCCCACATTTGACGAAGCTTCAAAAACTTCACGAACTGACATTATCTTGCGTTCATTGTACAAATGAGAATCTCTCATTTTTCGATCGTAATATTTTTCCACACCAAAACCAACATCAATCATATCAGTTAATGCCACATGCTTGTCCTCCAAAAGCGCCATCATACTTGCAAGTTTGAATGTTGAACCAGGCTCAACCGCATCACCAACCGCATAATTCCATTGTTCCCCTGCATTCCCCATCGTATCTACCTTCAAATTGGCAATCGCTTTTATTTTTCCCGTACTTGTTTCCATTACAATTGCACAACCATGATCTGCCCGATGATGAAGTAACTGATCTTTTAGCGCATTATTTACAATCTCCTGCATTCCAATGTCAATTGTGGAATATACGTCGTATCCATCCTGCGGATCAACAGAATTTCTGTCATTAACAGACACCCAAACTCCTCCTGGAATTTTCCGTTGATACTGCTCTCCTGAAGTTCCGCTCAAATAATGATTGTAAGCTCCTTCCAAACCATAAGGCACTTTCTTCCCAATGGTTCTTTCGGCTAACACATCAAAAGGTCTTTCTCTTACGATTTCTTTTTTGTACACCAATCCACTTTTATAACGACCTAGCTCATACAATGGAAATTTTCTTAATCTTTTAAATTGAGGGTAAGTCATCTCATTGGATATTTTATACCACCCTCTTCTCTCTTTTCTTGCCTGAACAAGCTCGACTTTATATTGATCACTCGACTTTTCACCCAGTAACACTGACAAGGAATCACACAAAGGACCTAAATACAGATTGAAATTTTCATTAGTCAATGCCTTTGAATGCAAATCCATTCCGACTATGTAGTTGTGTAAAGAAGTGGCAAGTAAACTACCATCGCTAGCATAAATATCACCTCGATCGGCAGGAACTGGACGATAACCTGCGGATGTCGTTTTTACACGCTCCACAATTTCGGCCGATTTAAAATACTGGATGTTTACTATTTGAAATCCTATGAAAAATGCGAAGACGAGGAGGAGGAAGAAGAACACATAGACCCTCGCTAATATGATTTTTTTCTTTTCCATTGACAATTTTAGCAGCTACTCGCCGCTGTCTGCTTTTTCTAATTTATAAGATGGGATTGCAAACTCTTTTAACCCCAACACTTCTACTATCTTCAATACTTCAATACGTTGCCCCATTAAACTGGACTCTGTTTTTGCTATTACAAATTCATTTTTCGCTTCAATAATGTCTTTTTTTATTGTTTCCATCTCTCTCACTGTACCTTCCACGTAGTAGGAATTAGCTATGTACAGGACTCCGATAAAAGTTAAAAAAATCACAAAAGGCAATTGATCAAAGAAAAACTTATCGTTCACCCTTAACCTGCGCTTTTTGTCTGGCGCTGATTGTGGAGTGTCCGTATTTTTCTTAAAAAATTTCATTTACGTTTTACCTTGCTTTTACTTTTACCCTACCCTTTTGCTTAACTATACTTTTTCCGCAACCCTCAACTTAGCACTTCTTGATCGGTTGTTCCTTTGCAGTTCAGCGTCCGATGGCACTATTGGCTTCCTTGTTATTACTTTCAATGGAGAATTTGGCACTCCAAATAAATCCGTCTCTACTTCACCTTCAAAATTCCCTGAACGCATGAAGTTTTTTACTAACCTGTCCTCAATGGAGTGGTAGGATATTACCACCAACTTCCCTCCTGGCTTCAGCACCTTAACGCTTTGAATTAAAAGCTCTTTCAGTACATTAATTTCATTGTTAACCTCTATCCTTATTGCTTGAAAAACCTGAGCAAGCAATTTATTTTCCTTTCCTCGTTCGGCAAACTTTTTAACTGCTTGCACTAAATCCCCTGTGGTATTCATCCTTCCTTCTCCTTGCTGATATTTGATAGCATCAGCTATTACTCCTACCCTTCTCAAATCTGAGTTTTCTCGCAAAAACTTCATTATCTCTTGTTTTTCAGAACGATGTAGTAAATCTTTAGCGTTCTGCTTAATCGACTTTCCCATCCTCATATCCAAAGGCTCATCCATTCTGATTGAAAACCCTCTGCTTCCTTCGTCAAACTGATGCCCTGAAACCCCCAAATCAGCTAACAAACCGTCGGCTGGAATCCCCTGGTAAAGCGTTAAGCTTTTTTCCAAAGAGGAGAAATTATCATGAATTAGAGTTAATCGGTCATCGTTAACGTCAT
The DNA here is from genome assembly GCA_047632015.1 of Glaciecola sp. Taxonomy (GTDB): domain Bacteria; phylum Bacteroidota; class Bacteroidia; order Flavobacteriales_C; genus JBLIAZ01. Next base: position 1,248 of record JBLIBC010000027.1, on the reverse strand, counting down.
TCGCTAACGCGTCTTCATCCTGATCAAAAGCAAACAAAGAACAATTTTTTACCCTGCTCAACAACTCTTTTGAATGCCCGCCTCCACCATAGGTTACATCCACATAAACACCTCCTTCTTGCACCTCCAGTAAATCAATACTCTCCTTTAAAAGGACGGTATCATGATAACTCATCCGATACTGGCTTTACACTCCCCATCACGTCTTCTGCTAGTTCTGAGAATTCCTCAGACGGCATATCCAATTCAGCTTCGTAGTTTTTCTTGCTCCAAATTTCAATTTTGTCACCGTATGCGAAAAGCACCATTTCCTTATCCACACCTGCATAACCTAAAAGCGGTTTAGGAAGTAATATTCTTCCTACATTATCCACTTCCAATTGCATCACCCCACTAATGAACTTCCTAGCAAACAGCCTGTTCTTTTTTACGAACTGGTTTAAGCTCGACACTTGCTTACTCACCCTTTCCCAATCGTGCTTTTGGTACAACTCCAAACAAGACTCTATTCCTCGTTTAACGAACAGCCTCCCTTCAGCTTCCGCCGAAAATTGCTTACGCAGCGCAGCAGGAACAAGCAACCTTCCTTTAGCGTCCACCTTACATTCGTACTCTCCAATCAGGTTTGTCATGATTCACATTAATAACAGGGGTAAAAATACCCACATTCTCCCACAATTTACCACTTTGTTTATAACTTTCAAAGTGAAGGAGGTTATTTAACAGTTACACACATCACAACTAACTAATTTTTAAATCTTTAAGTCCTTTGTAAACAAGTGGGAGGTTTTGTTTAAATATTAATATTCATTCAAGCAAAACGAGGTGCAATAATTTGATTTTTAACTGCTTTTTTTACCTTAATAAAACATCAGGTACTGATAAGTAAAAACTATTAGGTTATTGCTCGCTTTTTTTTGTCAGATACGTAGTTAAAGCATAACTTTAACTTAATAAATGAGAACAACTGGTACCATACTTCTCCTTTTTCTATGCTTAACCTCTTATAGCCAGGTGATTACGCTAGAATTAAAGATAAAAGGAGCGTACTTTAAAGTTGGGACAAACAGCGCAGTCACCATTCCTTCTTCGTCAACCGTCACCACCACCTCCGACAACGGAACCATCGTTGTTAATAATGGGGCAGAATTTATTGCAGCAGGAGATGTCGTGAATGCTGTATCCTCCAGCTTTCAAGTAGATGGTACTTTGAATTTGAAAAAAGGATTTACAAACAATGGAACTGCT